>JAYTZB010001275.1:0-2245 GCA_043742085.1 Polyangiaceae bacterium | reverse complement strand
ATCGCGGCGCAGGTGACCGGGGCCGCGAAGCGAAGCACGCCGCCGCGCGCCCTCGTGGGCACGAAGAACGGCGATCGCGTCTGCCTCATCGTCTCGCCGCTCTACCTCGACTTCGTCGAGCTCCTCTTCTGTCGCTACGACCAGGATCAGGGCATCCGCGAGGCGCGCCACGAGTGGCTCGTCCACAAGACCGACGTGCTGACCTGCGCGAAGGATCTCGGCGTCACGATGATCGACGTGCCGCTCCCGCAAGTCGTGGAGGAGATCGCGCATGCCGTGGTCGCCGATCGTCGCGCCGGACGCGACGCGCCGGACGCGCTGATGGTCTACATCGATCTCTTTGCGCCCGATCTGCCGTCCGGCTCGCCCCCCGGCGGTGACGTCGCCGATGAGTGACGCGCCCGGCGATCGTCGCTGCGGTACGTGCGCTCGCTTCGTGCGGGTGATCGAGAAGATCGACGAGAACGGCGAGGTGCGCAGGCACGGCGAGTGCCTCCTCGGCGTCTGGCCCGCGCCGCTCTACGCGACGAGCACGTGCTCGCAGTACGTGCTCCGCGGCACGTTCACCGCCAAGCCGCAGGCGCCCACGCGTGGTGGACGAACCTTCGGCGGGCGAGCGCTGTCACGGTCCGCATCGCTGCCCGTCTACGGAGATCGGGATACGCGCGAGTCGCCTGGGAAGCTCGAATTCACGTTGCCGGAGGAGCTGCTCGACATGAACGCCGACGAATTCAGGGAAGTGCTGCGCGATGTGATTCGCGAGGAGCTCGGCGTCGGACATGCGCCGATCGGCAACCGCTGGGAGGGCGGCGAGGTGATCCTCAAGCCGGGCAAGGAGGGGACGGCCGAGAAGCGCATACCCATCGAGTCGCTGTTCTCGAAGGTGGTGATGATCCGCGACAAGCTCCGCGTGCTCGAGCAGAAGATCAACTCCAACGGCAAGCTCACCGCCGAGGAGAAGGTGGCCATGCAGAGCTACATCACCGGCTGCTACGGCTCGCTGACCACGTTCAACGTGCTCTTCGCGAACAAGAGCGACAATTTCGTCGGCCAGAAGGGCGACGACTAAGCTGTCGCTCATGAGCGTTCGCCGAGCCCTGGCCGTCCTGACGATCGCCTCGGTGATCGTGACATCGGCGCTGGGCTGCGGGCCGAAGACGGCCGATCCGCCGGTCGGCACCTCGGACAAACCGGGCGCGGCGTTCCCCGATCGTCCGGCCACGTACGCGTTCGACACGCTCGACGAGCGTCCGGTGTCGTCGGCGGCGCATCGCGGCAAGCCGACCGTCCTCGCGTTCGTCACGACGGGCGACATCGTGGGTCAGGCGCAGATCGATTACCTCGTGGCGATGGCGAAGAACGACGGCGCGAAGGTGAACTACGCCCTCCTTGCGCTCCATCCGCGCAAGGAGATCATGCTCGTCGAGGCGTACATCTCGGCGCTCAAGGTGGAGTTCCCCGTCGCCCTCGCGGATCCGTCCGTGATGACGCCGCAGGGGCCGTTCGGCGAGTTCTCGGCGGTCCCCACCATCATCATCCTCGATCACGAAGGCCGCATCGTGTGGAAGCACACCGGCCTCGCCAAGGCCGACGAGCTCCGCGGCCACATGCACCGCCTGTAACGCTGCGACGACTACTTCGTGGGCTCGACGAGCGGGGCGGAGGTAGAGGAGCCGGCGCCCCAGAACGAGAGGCCCGCAGGCTTGTTGGGCATCGGGATGAGGTTCGTCGCGATCTGCGTGGCGCCGAAGGTGACCTCGAAGAGATCGCCGCTGTCGTTGAAGCCGTAGATCTTGCCGCCCCAGAACGAGAGGCCGAAGACGTTGTGGTGCTCGATCGAGCCCCAGTTTTTCACGAGCTTGCCCGTCGTCGGGTCGACCTCGACGAGGCAGTCGTTCGTCGTGCAGGTATTGCCCGTGCCCTTCACGGTGAGGTACGTCTTGCCGCCTTTGACCGACACGATGTCGCCGCTCGACTTGAAGCCGCCACCGAGCGCGCCGATCGTCGTCTTCGCGCCGGTCACCGTGTCGATGCGGACGTAGTTGGCGTCCTCGTAGCCCACGAGCGCCTCGGAGCTCGCGTCGACGGTGCCCTTCGGCACGAACGACAGCGAGTTCGGGTACGAGCCCTTCGCGATCTGCGTGCAGGCCGCCGTGGCCTTGTCGACGCTGTAGAGCGCGTTGTTGCTCGCCGCGAAGAGGTTGGACGACTCGTCGAGCGCGATGTCGATGATCTGCGTGCAGCC
>JAYTZB010001274.1:0-2067 GCA_043742085.1 Polyangiaceae bacterium | reverse complement strand
GGCATCCATCCCGACTTCCGCAGGAAGGGCGTGGGACGCATCCTCTACGAGACGTTCACCGAGCGCTGTCGCAGCCTGGGCTGCGAGCGCATGAAGGCCATCACCACGCCCGGCAACGAGGGCTCGCTGAGCTTCCACACCGCGCTCGGATGGACCGCCTCGGAGCTCGACGACTACGCCGGCCGCGACCGCCGCCGCATCGTGTTCACGAAGGAGCTGGGGACCCCGACCAACTGAGGTCACGGAGCGCCGGCCTCGCGCGAAACGGCGCGCTTTGCGGGGTGTTTGTCGCAGCACCGACGTAGGCGGGTGTGCTCGCAATCGACGTCCCACGAGGGTCTCGTGGGTCCTCGATGCAGCCGTGAATGCTAGTAAATCGCGTTGCCGATGCTCACTTCGCTTCGCACCTCGCGCTCGCTCGCCAGCGTCACGCTCGGAACGCTCGGCCTCGCGCTGATCGTCGCGTGCTCGAGCGCGCCGACGCGCGCGCCGTTCACCGACGACGTTCCGGCGGCCGCGACGACGCCCGCCGAGACCCCGGCGCAGAACTCCGCGCCGCCGAAGTCGCCCCAGTCCGGGCCCGTCACCACCGGGAGTGATGCAGGCATGGACGCGGAGGCCGGACCGGACACGTGCGTGCGCGCCGCCCCGAGCAACAAGTGCGGGGTCGCCCCGCAATGCGGATGCACGCTCGCGCAGACGTGTGACGTCCCCGACTCGTCCGGCAACGCCGAGTGCGTCGTGGCGGGCACCGCGAAGATGGGCGCGCCGTGCGTCGCCACCGCGGGCTGCGCGGTCGGGCTCACGTGCCTCTTCGGGACGTGCCACGCGTTCTGCGGGAATCCCGGCAGCGCGTGCACCGCCGCCGGCACCGGGAGCTGCGTGCAGGTGAAAGACACTGCGAGCATGCCGGTTCCGAATCTGTCGGTCTGCCGGGTCGCGTGCGATCTCCGCGATGCGAATTCGTGCGGAGGGACGACGGCTGCCGGCAGCGGCGCATGCGTCCTCGACGACAAGAACGAGACGGACTGCGCGACCGCCGGCACCGCCGCGCTCAACGGAAGCTGTGGAGCGGCGGTGGGAGTCGAGTGCGGCGCCGCGCTCGTGTGCGTCGTGACGGGCAGCGCGACCACGGGCAGCTGCAAGAAGTGGTGTCGCGTCGGCATGCCCGACTGCGGCGGTACGACGGCGTGCGGCGGCTTCGGCACGCCGTTGATGGTCGGCGGCGTCCAGTACGGCGCCTGTCCCTGACGTCTGTCCCTGACGTCTGTCCCGATCTCTGTCCCGATCTCTGTCCCGATCTCTGGCCCGAGCTTGGGGGCGTCAAGTCAGCCTCCTTTACATGGACGGCGTATCGCGCGATGACTTGGACATGTCGTCGGTGAAGCCTCCGCCCCGGGACCCGCAGCCCATGCAACGCGCCGCCCGCTCGGAGCCTCCCGTCACGAACGCGCAGCTCCGCGATGTCGGCCTCTTCGGTGCGCTCTCCGACGAGTTCCTGGAGCACCTCATCGGCATGCTGGAGGTCCGGCGCCTGGGCGCAGGCGAGACCGTCTTCAAGGAAGGCGATCCGGCGCGCGAGATGTACGTCGTTCTCGACGGCGAGATCGAGGTCCTCAAGAAGTCCCGCCGTGGCCGCGAGACGCGCGTTGCCATCCTCGGTCCCAACGACTGCTTCGGCGAGATGTCGATCATCGACATGCAGCCGCGCTCCGCGACGGTGCGGACCCTAGGCCCCGCGAAGCTCCTGAAGATCTCCACCGAGGAGATGGACGCGCTCTACCGTCACGATCTCAAGTCGTACACGCTCATCGTCCTGAACATCGCGCGCGACCTCTCGCGGCGTTTGCGCGTCACGGACGGTCTGCTCGCGGACTTCACGGCGACCGTCATCGAGGAGTACGTGCAGACGCCCTCGAACTCGAAGCGCTGAAGCGAAGCGCCCGCTCAGCCGCCGTCGGCGTCCGCGGCGTCCGCGGCGTCGCCGGCGTCCGCGGCATCGCCACCGTCGCCGCCGTCACCAGCATCGTCGGCGCCACCGTCCGCGCCGCCCTCGGCGTCAGCGCT
>JAYTZB010001273.1:0-6359 GCA_043742085.1 Polyangiaceae bacterium | reverse complement strand
AGCATCGTCCTCCGGAGCCGTCCGCTCGTTCCGCTCGGTCGCATCGTGGTCGACGTGGTCGCGCGCGGGGCGCCAGATCTCCACGGCGCCGCGTTCCGCGTGACGTGGGACCCGCAAACGATGGTCTTCGCAGAAGCGCAGAGCGCGCCGGTCTGGTCGAAGCAGCTCGTCGCGCTCGCGACGGAGGGCACGCCGGGTCAGCTCGCCGTCGTCTGGGCGGAGAAGGGCGAGAAGAGCGTCGACGCGACCGCAGAGACGGTCCTCGGCACGCTCACGTTCGACGTGCGGGGTCGCAAGTCCACGGCGCTCGCCTTCGTCGAAGAGCGCGCGCAGGTGGTGGACAAGCGAGGCGTCGCAGTCCCCGTGACGTGGCGAGGCGGAACCGTCAGCGCGCGCTGAGTGTCAGCTCGACGTCAGCTTTCGACGCGAGCGTCCTCTCAGTTGAGGAGGCGCTGCCGGAGGCTCGCCGCGATGGGGCGCCGCGCAGAGAAGCCCTCTTCGAGCGCATGGTAGAACGTGCATTCGGCCTCGCCGTAGCGCCAGCAGAGCCACACGAGCTTGCCGTCGACCTCGCCATAGAAGTCGAGGAGGCCCTGGCGCGCGTCCTTCAACACGGCGCCGAGCTCCTCGACCTCGCTCCAGCCGGCACGGTAGGCCTCGATCTGCTGCACGAGCTCGCGCTTCATCTCGCGCACGTCGGTCGGGTCGGCAGGATCGAGGACGATGCGCTCGGGGACGTCGCCGAGCTCGCGACCCAGCTTCATGAGAAGGCCCTCGATGGCACCTCGTCGCTCGAGCTGACGGCCGACGATCTCCGCGAGGCGGGGCACGAGCGCGTTCACCGCCTCGAGCGTGTAGACGCGCGTCTGCGTCACGTGCGCATGGTCTCGAGCGGGTCGGTGGTCGCGGCCTTCCACGCGGGAACCACGCTGAGCAGCGCGAACGGGCCCATCACCGAGAGCGAGATGCCGAGGAGCTGCGCGAGATCGACCGCAGGCGTCAGCGCCGCACGCGGATAGAGCACGCTCCAGCCCACGAGCGCAGGTCGCAGGCCCGGCGCTCCGAGCCAGAAGATCCACGCGTAGCCCAGTAACAAGCCCAGCGCTGTAGCGCTGGCCCCCACGAGCAACGACTCGAACAGCTTCGCCCAGAGGACCTCGGAGGTGGACCAGCCCACCGCCTTCAGCACGGCGATCTCTTTTCGCTCGTCGGGACCGAGCCCGCTCGCGCGATCCCACGCCAGCACGAGGAGCGCGAGGATGGCGGGGATGGATGCGCCGAGCACGAAGCCGGCCCGGCGTCCGTACGCGAGGTGATAGACGCGCGCCAGGAGGTCGCGCTCGATGACGCGCGCCCCGGGGAGACGCTCGGTGATGGTACGCGCCACGACGCGCGCCTCCGCTGTGTTGGAGAGCGTCACCGCGAGGTCCGTCGCATCGCCACGCGGCAGGTCGAGCAGCGCCCGAGCGTCTTCCTCGTCGCAGATGAGGACGTCCGCCGTGTAGAGATCGAGCGACGAGCGGAACGTGCCGACCAGCTTCAAGGCATGCGCGTCGAAGTTCCACGACGGCAGGCCGAGCTCGTCGCCCGGACGGAGACCGAGGAACGTCGCCAGCTCGGCGCCGGCGATCATCTCGTGCTCGCCGAGCGTGATGTCGCGGCCCTCGGCGAGGACGCCGTTCGCGATGGTCAGCGGCTGCCCGCCCTTCGGCGTCCCGATGATGGTGACGTTGCCCTGGAGCGACGGCAGGAAGAAGTAGCCCCACACGCGCGGCGTGACGTTACGAACCGAAGGGATGTCGGCGATCTTCGCCACTTCGGCGGCAGCGATGGTGGTGGGCCTCCCGCCGACGAGCTTCTGCACCACGATGTCGGGATGAGCAGCGTGCGCGCGCTCGGCCTCGCCGCGGAGCGCTTCGGTCATGAAGATGACCGCGGCGACGAGCGCGACGGCGAAGGCGAGACCGCCACCGAGCGCGAACGCACGCGCCTTGCGACGGGAGAGGGCTCGTAGCGCGAAGCCGAGGATGGAGAGCCTCATCGCGGGGCCTTCGAGGCAGCGGGCTTGCGCGCCGGTGGCGGCGTGGTCGCGGACCACAGCTCGACAGGCGGCGCCATCGCTGCGCCCGCCGGATCGGGATCGGGGAGCGCGGGCCCGTCGGCGAATGCTGCGCCGGGCTCCTCGAGAGAGATGGCTCGCAGCCAGCGTGCGCCGCCGGAGAGCGCGAGGTCGCTCGTGGGCAGCCGGCTCGCGACGGCGTCGATGGCGACGACGTCGTGCACCGCCGCCGCGCGTCGCGCGTGCGCGTCGTACGCGAGGCCCGTGATCACGAGGACGGGACTGAGCACGAGGGTGGTGGCGATTCGCCGGGCGCTTGCGTTGTTCATCGGTCCTGTTTCATGCGCCCTGCAACAGCATCAGGAGCTTCGTGAGGAAGAAGTCGGCAATGAGGATGGCGATCGAAACGGCGACGACGGTGCGCGTCGTCGAGAGGCCGACGCCTTCGGTTCCGCCGGACGTACGGAGGCCGAAGTGGCAGCCGATGATGGCGATCAGGAAGCCGAAGACCGGCGTCTTCGCGAGGCCGCTGAAGAAGTCGCCCAGCCGCACCACCTCGAGCGACGAGCTAATGAAGAGCGTCGGCTTGATGTCGTACTGCCCGGCGCAGATCAACATCGCGCCCAGCGTCCCGAGCGCCAGTGCGTAGACACTGAGCAGCGGCATGACGATGATGGCGGCGAGGACGCGGGGCAGCACGAGCTTCTTCGCGGGATCGGCGCCGAGGGCCCGGATGGCATCGACCTGCTCGGTGACGTTCATCGCGCCGACCTCCGCCGCCATGCCGCTGCCGATGCGCCCGCCGACGATGACGGCGGTGAGCGTAGGCGCGAGCTCGCGACAGAACGAGAGGATGATGACGCGCGGGATGTACTCGACGCCGCCGAAGCGACGCAGGCCGAACGCGAACTGGATGGTCATGACCATCCCGATGAAGAGCGACGTCACCGCGACGATGCCCATCGACTTCACGCCCAGCGAATCGAGCTGCTGGAGCGTGGAGCGGAGCTCGAGGGGCCGCTTGGTGATCGACCGCGCGGTCTGCCCCGTGAGGATGACCACCTCGCCGAGGTGTGCTGCGAAGCGCTTGAGGCGCGCGTAGTGATACGCGAAGAACGACGGCTCTGGCGCGGGCGCTGGCAGCGAGAACCGCATCGACGAGGGCGCCGCGCTCGGCGGCGGATTGTCGTCGGACGAGAAGCCACTGCCGCTCGACGGACCGACTTCGCTGCCGGAGCGCGAGCCGGATCCGCCGGAGTCGCCGCGGGTGGTGCTCATCGCGTCATCCCTTGCCGCCCGCGGTGACGGTGCCCGAGCCTTGCAGCGTCTTGAAGCCGCGAACGAAGGACTCGAAGTCGCGCACGCCTTCCGCGTAGGCGCTGGGATCGCCCATGTAGACGAAGTCGTAGATGCAGCCGTCCTTCTTGCTCACGTAGAGGTCGAAGGCGATCGGAACGCCGTCCCACTTCGCGCGCATCTTCGTGTGCAGCGCCTCGCGACCGTCGAACGGCTCGGTCTCCTGGGCGAGCATCTCGCGTGCGGTCGAGCCGATGAGGAGATGGTTGGTGAGCGCGAGGAGCGGCGTTCCTTCGTCGGGGCGATGGCAGCGCGAGTTGACGAGGATGGACGCCCCGTGGGTCTCGTCCCGGTACGCGAGGCTCGCGCCGGTGACCTCGACCGGGCGCCAGCCCGAGGGCACGGCGCCGATCTGGAACGCCACGGGACCGTTGCGGTACGTCGTTCCGTCGAACGAGCGCGCGGCAGCCCCTCCACACCCGACCAGCAAGGCGAACAGAGCTCCGGTCGTCCGCGTCATCCCAGGGCCGATTTGATAGCACGGTGAGTGCTCCGAACGCGCTATATCCTCGGGGGAAATGCCCGTTCGCCTCTACAACACGCTCACCCAGAAGGTCGAAGACTTCGTCGGGTCCGCCTCGCCATCCGATCCGTCGGGCCCGCGGCAGGTGAAGATGTACGTCTGCGGTCTGACGACCTACGACCTCGCGCACGCGGGGCACGCCAGGACCAACATGACGTTCGACGTCCTGTCGCGGTTCCTCCGCGCTCGCGGCTTCGAGGTCACGTACTGCCGCAACGTCACCGACGTGAACGACAACATCGTGAAGCGCGCCAAGGAGAACGGCGAGGAGCCGCTCGCCCTCTCCAAGCGCATGAGCGACCAGGCGGACCGGGACCTGTCCGCCATCGGCTGCATGAAGCCCGAGATCGAGCCTCGCGTCTCGACGAGCATGGACGACATCATCGCGTTCATCGAGAAGCTCATCGCGAAGGATCACGCCTACGTGGCGGAGACTCCGGACGGCCAGGACGTGTACTTCGCGGTCCGCAGCTTCCCCGAGTACGGCAAGCTCTCGCGCCGCAACCTCGACGAGCTCCGCGTCGGCGCCAGCGAGCGCCTCGCCGAGGGCGCGAACGACGTGAAGCGCGACCCCCTCGACTTCGCGCTGTGGAAGGCGGCGGGCACCGAGCCGTTCGGCTTCGAGAGCCCGTGGGGCAAGGGCAGCCCGGGCTGGCATATCGAGTGCTCGGCGATGGCGAGCCGCCACCTCGGCGATCACATCGACATCCACGCGGGCGGCATGGACCTCATCTTCCCGCACCACGAGAACGAGATCGCCCAGAGCGAATCCCTCACCGGACCGCCATTTTCCAGGGTCTGGATGCACGGCGGCTTCCTCGAGATCGACAAGGAGAAGATGAGCAAGTCGCTCGGAAACTTCGTGACGATCAAGGATCTCCTGGAGCGGAACGACCCGGAGGGCTTCCGTTACTACGTCCTCGGCACGCACTACCGCGGCCCGCTGTCGTTCGACGTCGAGAAGCTCGCCGACGGTCGCGTCGTCTTCCCGGGCGTCGACGAGTCGGAGCGCCGGATCGATTACTTGTACACTACACGCGACTCGCTGGCCGCCATCGCCAACGGTAACCTCCCGGCGGACTCGAACGTGCTGCAGGGCCAGGCGAAGATCGTCGACGAGGCGCGCGAGGCGGTCCTGACCGCGCTCGACAAGGATCTCAACACACCGCAGGCGCTCTCCGTCATCGCCGAGCTCGGCAAGGCGGCGAACGAGATCGTCATGCAGTACCCGAAGCTGAAGAAGGACCCCGCCAAGGACGAGGCCGTGCGTGGCCTCGCCGCCAAGGCGGTGCGCGCCATCGATGCCGTCTGCGCGCCGCTCGGGCTGATGCAGGCCGAGTCTTCGGCCTACTGGGCACGCACCCGCGCGCGGCGACTTCGCCTGCGCGGGCTCGAGGCCGCCGCCGTCGACGCGAAGATCAGGGCCCGCAGCGAGGCGCGGGCCTCGAAGGACTTCGCCCACGCGGATGCGCTCCGGAAGCAGCTCGCAGACTGGAACGTCGAGGTCTTCGATGCCGGCGACGGCAGCACCTGGAAGATCAACATCTGATCACATCGTGATCAGTCGGCGTTGCCGAGGAGCGGCTTGTCGCTCTTCCAGTCGAAGATGCTGAGGCTCGAGGAGGCGATCGAGCGATCGAACAGGCTCAGCTCTGCGGCGAGATCGGCGTGGACGCCGGGGTAGACGCCCCACTTCAGCGAACCTGACGTGTTGTCGACCTCGGTGGAGACGTACGGGCCGATCGACAGCGTCGGGCCGGCCATGTCGTAGAAGAGGACGCTGACCTGGGGGGTCAGCCCGCAGGACACTTCGAGGTTTCCGGCGGTGGTCGCGTCGAACGTCGGCGTGACCTTGAAGGTCGGCGCGCTGCCGAGCTTCTGCCAGCCATGCGCGCCGTAGTCGGCGCCCGCGGAGAAGTGGCCGGAAACCTGGAGCCCGGTGCGGACGTGCACGTCGCCCTTGATGGTGAAGTCGCAGCCGATGACGACGGCGAGCTCGATGGCCTCGTAGACTGGCACCGGCCCGATGAACTGCGGCGGGAGACGCATGCGGGGGAACTTGATGAGCTGCTTCTTCTTCGTGGTCTTCACGGAGTGACTCAGCTCCGTGGTCACGGTGCCTTCGCCCTTCACGTCGATGTCGACCTCGAACTTCGCATCGAGATCGGCAGTGGCGCTGACGCGGAAGTGTTCCAGCTTACGATGCGCGAAGCGGAGATCGGTCTCCACGCGCGGTCGGAAGTCGATGTAGCCCGACGTTACTTCGGCATGGGCCGCGAGCTTCACGCCGGAGGCGCTCACGGCGCCGGTGCTGCTGCCGATGTCCCGCTCGTCGAGGACGACGGCGTTGGAGATGTCGATCTTCCCGCCGAGCACGCCGCCGAATTCGCGAGGCCCGAGCGACATGTCGCTACTGCCGGG
>JAYTZB010001272.1:0-2793 GCA_043742085.1 Polyangiaceae bacterium | reverse complement strand
TGGAACCTACCACTCCGATTGCCGGCGGGCATGCGCGTGACCATCCCGGCGCCGGTGAGAACTCGAACCCAACGAATGACGCTCGACGAAGGGGGCGTGGTCGTGGTCGGCCTGACCTACGCAAAGCACGTGCCCGACTGGGCGAAGGACATGCCCGTCAGATCCTCCCGATCCGACGGGGCCCCTCGCGAAGCCGCTCTGATCCCGACGGAGCCGTGCCGCATTGGAAATGCGTGCTTGGCCACGCGGGCTATGGCGATCGGCGCAGATCAGGTCAAAGCGGGCGTCCATGAAAAACATTGGAACCATGCTCTGCTCTGCCGTTCTCATCGCCGTTGCGTCCGGCTGCGCCGGGAATGCAACGCAGACGGACGACGACGTCGCGACCGAGTCCGCGGAGCTGGAAGGCACGAATGCCTGGGGTATTCTGTTTTACCCGATCGCGATCCCGTTTGACCGCCTCGATGCGCAAGCCGTGCGCGTCGACAAAGATCACGGGTATGGCAAATTCCACGGGTTCAAGAAATCGCTGGGCACGGACGCCGATGGCAGCCGTCTGAAGGTCGAGTGCCAGAAGCCTGATGTAGGTCCGGCGTCTTGCGAAATTTTTGGCGCGGGTCGCATTCGCTTGAAAGATCCGACACGCGCCCCACTTGATTCGGGCGAGCGCACCTTGCTGACCTCGACGCTCGTTGGCCCAGCCGCCGCGCAGCTGAGCCGCAGTCTGCCGGCAGGAAACGCGACCGGGACCAAGGACTTCTCGCTTGCATGCGTGGTCAATGGCGCCTCTTGCACGTTGAGCGGTGTTGCCGTTTACGCGGGTGACTCCAAATTCTGATGGAGGGGGCCACCTCAACTGCCGGCGTCCTTCGCGTGGGACGAACGCGCAGCATTTTTTTGCGCGCCCGCCATGGCCATAGCAAGCCTCCGCCCGAGATGATGCAGCAGCTCGGGTCGATGGGCGGCGAGGCCAGTCGGGACAAGCAGCTCGACGAGTGCAGTGAAGAGCTCTATCGGGTCGCCCACCTGTCCGCCCCCCCAACCGGAGCTCACGATAGCGTCGTGTGGCCCAATCGCGCGTCCGTCTCACCTTCGCTCGTGCGCGACGTTCGCCTTGACCGTCACCGACGAAGCGCCGCCCATGACGGATGCTGGGCCACGGGGGCTGACGGGGGTGGCGCGGGAGTTGCCGCAGGCACGCCACGCCGCACCCATAGCGAGCCAATGCCAACGTCACGCCGCCGCAATCTCGCGAACCTGGGTTCAGCGACTCCTGGCGGGACCGGCGGCGAAGCTCGCTCACCATAAGACGACGGGTGGGAGTGCGGCGCCCATCTCGCCGGGGCCGTCACCGCGATTGTTCGCGTCGCCGAGGCCGAGCGCGCCGTGGGTGTTGTGGCCCCAGCACCTGATCGAGGCGTCATCGAGGATGACGCACGCGCGCTCGCTGCCGACGGAGATGGCCAATACCTTCCGGCCAGGCCCGAGATCGAGCGCGGGCAAGTTGTCGCCCATTTCTCCAGGACCGTCGCCCCGGTCGTAGAGGTTGCTGATCGTCGGGTTGTCGCCGAGCCCGAGAGCTCCGTACCAGTCAAGGCCCCAGCACTTGGCAGTGTTGTCGTCGAGGATGGCGCAGGTGTTGAAGAGCGACGCCCTGACGACCTTCGCCGTGCGTCCCGCTCCGAGGTTGACCGCCGGTAGATTCGCTCCCATCTCGCCAGGCAAGCGACCGCGGTTCGCGACATTCCCGAGGCCGAGCTGGCCATTCCCGACGTAGCCCCAGCACTTCACAGAAGCGTCGTCGAGGACGGCGCACGTGTACTGGGATCCCGCTGTGATCTGCTTGGCCTTACGGCCCGGTCCGAGATCGACGGCGGGGAGGTTCGCGCCCATCTCACCCGCGGCGTCGCCTCGGTTGCTCGAGTCTCCAAGCCCCAGCTCTCCGTAGTAGTTGTTGCCCCAGCAGTGAAGCGTGTCGTCGTCGAGGAGGGCGCAGGTGTGGTCGCTGCCGAGCGCGATCGCCCTTGCGGTGCGTCCCGCGCCGAGATCGACCCTCGGCAGACTGGCGCCCATCTCACCGGCATCGTCTCCACGACGGACCGTGTCGCCATCTCCGAGCTGGCCCTTGCTGTTCTCGCCCCAGCACTTCACGGTGCCGTCGTCGAGGATCGCGCACGTGTGAGCCTGGCCTGCGGCGATCGCCTTCGCGGTCCGACCGGGACCGAGGTCGAGCTTCGGAAGATTCGCGCCCATCTGATTCGGAGCGTCCCCCCGATACGCCGTGGTGCCCGATCCGAGCTGACCGTATAGCCCCTGGCCCCAGCACCTCACGGTGTCGTCATCCAGGATCGCGCACGTATGCGCATCGCCAGCGGCGAGGGCCTTCGCCGTCCGACCCGGCCCGAGATCGACGATTGGAAGGCTCGATCCCATCTGACCGGCACCTACGCCTCGATCCTTGTCGTCTCCGAGCCCCAGCGCGGCCGAGACGTTTGCTCCCCAGCACTTGACCGCATGGTTCGCGAAGAGCGCGCACGTGTGGTAGCTCCCTGCCGCGATCTCGATCGGTGCCGAGGCGGTGGGCCCGGCCGGAGCATCCGCGCCCGCATCGCTGCCCGGCTTCGAGGCCTCCTCGCCGCTACCAGCGTCCTTCGTCGCGGCACCGCCGTCCACGTCGCTGTCGTGTCCGACGTCGCCCGGCGCTTCCGGAGCGGACGGATCCGGGCTCGTGGACGCAGCATCCCCGCCTCCGCACGCGCCGAGCGGTGCAAGGGCAAGAGCGGCCACGAATAC
>JAYTZB010001271.1:0-7967 GCA_043742085.1 Polyangiaceae bacterium | reverse complement strand
CGTGATCACCGGTGTGGCCGCACGCGTCAGCGAGCCTCGACCAGCCCTCCTCGGCGCGAGGGTCATCGGGCGCTGCGGCGAGCACGGCGCCGAGCACCTCGGCGGAGCGCTGGTAGTAGACGTTTCCACCCGAGCTCCCGAGCATCAGGTACACCATGCCGAGATCGAAGCGGAGCCGCGGGTCGGAGCTCTTCTCGGCATTCGCACGCTCGAGGAGCGAGCGAACGTTCAGCTTCTGCGCCTCTTGCGAGGCGGTGAAGCCGTAGTCGCGAGCGACGTCTCCGGCCGCGAGACGACGCTGCACCTCGACGTGCAGTCGATATGAATCGGCGAGCGCGGGCTCGCGCACGCGGTCCCACACCGAAGGTGGCGTGTCGGCGCTGGCAGTGCCTGACGACAGGAGCGCGAGGCACGCTGCGAGCATCCCGGACGCGATGCGCGAGACGTGCGCGGTCACCGTGTGCGCTCCTTCGCCATGCCGGACTTTGCGCCGCGCGCGGGCGCCGCTCCTTCGTGAGCGCGCGCGTGCTCTGCCCAGGGACCCTTGCCGCCAGGGCCGTCGACGTAGCGCCGCCACGTGTCACGAGCCGCGGCGGCGTCCGTCACCTCGAGCGCGGTGGCGACGAGCGCGTCGCCCTCGTGCGCGACGCCGGCGTCGGCGAGCGCCTCGGCGATGCGCGGGTCCGACAGGATCGCCTTCGCGTCGGAGCGCACGCGCTCGGCGAGCACTGCCCTCGCCTCCTCCTTCTGTCCCGAGCGGTCGAGGGCCAGCGCGAGGCCCACCACCGATGCGACCTGCATGGAGTCCTGCGCCTCGCGCCGTGCTTGCCGGAGCATCGCGACCGCGTCGTCGACGGCCTTCGGTCCCTGGGCCATCACGATCATCCCGGCCTCGAACGAAGCCGCGCTCCGTTCGGGCGTGGAGAGCGCGCTCGTGCGCGGAAGTGCAGCGCGATACGCCTGCGCCGCCTCCTCGAAGTGGCCGGTCCGCGCGTTCGCACGCGCCCAGGCGAGCAGCGCGACCGGATCATCGAGCGCGCGGTCGTCGCGCGTGCGCGCCTCCTTCAGCGCGGTGAGCGCGTCGATAGCCTTCCCGAGCTTGAGCAACGCGCGCCCCTTGAGGACGCTCGGCGCCGCGCGACCCGGGAGCAGCTTGTCGGCCTCGTCGGCGATGGCCGGCACGTCCTTCGCGAGGGCGCCGCCGTTGACCAGCTTCGCCGTGCCGCTCGCGAGGAGCGTGCAGTAGGTCTGGAGGTTCGGCTCCTTCGCGCGCTCCCACTTGTTCGCGGCGCGAAATCCCTCCTGGACACCGCACTCGGCGGGACGCGCGGCCCCGAACGCCCCCTGAGGCGATCCGGACGCCCCTGCCTGCGCAAGCACGACAATGGTGACGAAGAGCAGCGCCGGACTCACGTCGAAAGGCTAGCACTCACGAAGACGAGACGAGATTGAACAGGAAGACAGAAGACGGGAGGCTCGCCGGCGACCGCTTCAGAGCGCGAACGGATCTCGCAGCACGATCGTCTCGTCGCGGGCGGGGCCGACGCTCACCAGGATGTACGGGCACTCCGCCTGCTTCTCGACGAACTCGAGGTACGTCCGCGCCGCGGCCGGCAGGTCGCTCATCTTGCGCGCCTTGCCGAGGTCCTCCTTCCATCCCGGGAAGCTCTGGTAAATCGGCTTCACCGTGTCGAGCTCGTCCATCGGGAGGGACTCGGTGCGACCGTGCTTCGTCTCGTACGCGATGCACACCTTCACCTCGTCGAGGCCGGTGAGCACATCGAGCTTCGTGATGGCGAGCGCGTCGAGGCCGTTCACGCGCACCGCGTAGCGGAGCGCCGGCAGATCGAGCCATCCCGTGCGACGCGGTCGCCCGGTGACCGAGCCGAACTCGGCGCCGATCTTGCGGATGCGCTCGCCGATGTCGTCGTGCAGCTCGGTGGGGAACGGACCGCCGCCCACGCGCGTGGTGTACGCCTTCACCAGACCGACCACCTCGTCGATGCGCGTCGGGCCGATGCCCGCACCGACGCATGCGCCGCCCGCGGTCGGCGTCGAGGACGTCACGAACGGGTACGTGCCGTGATCGACGTCGAGCAGCGTCCCCTGCGCGCCCTCGAGGACCACCTTCTTCTTGCCGCGCACCGCTGCTTCCACCAGCGCTTGCGAGTCGACGAGCATCGGGATGATGCGCTCGCGCGTGGCCTCGATCGCGCCGAGCGTCTCGTCCACGGTCGGGACGGGAACGTCGCCGCCGCCGAGATGCTGGATGATCGGCGTCCAGTCGGCGATGGCTCGCGCGAGAAGCTCGCGCAGGCGCTTCGGATCGCGGAACGCACCGAGCGGAATGCCGCGTCGTGCGACCTTGTCCTCGTAGCAAGGACCGACGCCACGCTTGGTGGTGCCGATCGCGTCCTTCCCCTTCTCGCGGAGGCCGTCGACCAGCACGTGGTACGGCAGGATGACGTGCGCGCGGTCGGAGACGAGCAGCCGTCCCTTCACGTGGATGCCGCGACGCTCGAGCTCGTCGAGCTCGGTGACGAGGCTCCGCGGATCGATGACCATGCCCTGGGCGAGGACGCACGTCGTGTCGGCGCGGAGGATCCCGCTCGGCACGAGACGCACGACGAGCTTGTCGTTACCCACCACCAGCGTGTGGCCCGCGTTGGGGCCGCCGCCGAAGCGCACCACCATGTCGGCGTGCTCGGTGTAGATGTCGACGATCTTGCCCTTGCCCTCGTCGCCCCACTGCGCGCCCACGATCACGATGGCCGGCATCGATCAAAGCTCCTCTCGACCCGCATGGTCTACCCGTGACTTAGCATGCGCGCGACGAGGCCAGCGACGCGATCGGCGTCACCGGGAGCTCTGGGCTTGCCGGCTTCGTTCAGCGGCGCGTCGATGGCTGTCGCGGCTCCGGTCCGCACGTCGAAGACCGTCGCGCCGCTCCACACCAGCGCGAATCCCCACGAGCGAGCGTGGGCGAGCGCCGCATCGTGGTACGCCATCGCGACGGTGGGCACGCCGCGCGCGCGCAGCGCTGCCATGCGTCCATCCTCGCTGTCACCGACATACACGACACCGTCCAGCGGGAGCGCTGGTGCGCCCGCGCTTCGAAGCGCCCAGGCGAGCGTGTCGAGATCGAGACCGAACCCCACCGCTGCCATCGGCGCACCGAAGCGACCGAGCAGCTCGTCGTAGCGACCGCCGCCGCCGATCGGCTCTCCAGGGCCGTCGGCATAGATGGAGAACGTCGTCCCCGTGTAGTACGCGAAGCCGCGCACCTCGCCCGCGTCTGCGGTGAGGAACGGCGCCAGCCCGCGCGCTGCGGCGCGGTCGAAGAGCGCGAGCAGGCGCTCGGCCGCGGCACGCGCTCGCAGGTTGACCGCGAGGAGCTTCACCGTTTCGAGCAGCGCCTCGCGACCGCCGCTCAGCCGCGGGAGCGCGAGGAGCGCGGCGGCGCAAGGCAGGCCGCTCACGAGCTCCGCGAGGATCGCCTCGTCCTTCTTGGCGAGCGCGATGGTGATGTCCTCGGCGCGATCGGGAGAGGTGCGCGACACGTCGGCGAGCAGCTCGCGCACGATGCCGGCGTCGGCGACGTCGATGGTGAACTTCGCGAGACCCGCCGCACGGAGCGCGTCCGCGGCGAGCTCGAGCAGCTCGAGATCTCCGCTGTCGTCCGGCACGCCGCACAGCTCGACGCCCACCTGCGGGATCTGGCGATGCTTCTTCGCTCGGCCGGACCGCCGTCGAACCACCGTGCCCTCGTAGGCCAGTCGATGCGGAGGCGCATGGTCGCGCATGCGCGTCGCCACGATGCGCGCGATCTGCGGAGTCATGTCGGGACGCAAGACCGCGACGTCGCCCGACTCGGGCTCGATGAAGCGCAGCACGTCGGAGGCCGCTGCGCTGCCCAGGCCGCGCTCCACCACGTGTGCGAGCTCGAAGGCCGGCGGCGTCACGAGGCGATAGCCGAAGAGCGCGAACCGATCGAGGACCGTGCGCGACAGCGCGCGACGGCTCGCGGCCTCCTCGGGCAGGAGGTCGCGCATGCCTGCGGGCAGCGGATGCTCGAGCGAGCGCGGAAGGACTCTATCCACGGCTCAGAACGTCCCCGAGAGGCTTGCCCAGCCCGGACCGAGCCGCGGGGTGAGCGTGATGGTGCTGCGCGCGCTCGACGCGGGCTGCTGCGCGGGCGCTCCCGATGGCGCGGTCGCGATGAGCGCGATCCCGCCGACGACACCGAGAGCCGCGACGATGAACCCGATGTCCGCGATGGTGGCGCTCGTGTTCGCCGAGCTCTTCTCGTCGGAGAGACACGGCTTGCCGCCGGCGCACGGGCTCGACAGCGTGCTGATGCCTTCGATCGATCCGACGATCGCGGCGACGCCGCCGACGCCGATGGCGATCCAGCCGATGGTGCGCTGCGTGGATCCGTCGCTGGGCGGCTCGGGCGGCGGCGCCTCCGGCAAGGGCTTTGCGTCGCCCCCGCTCTCCGGCAAGGGCTTCGGGTCGCTTCCGTCCTCCATGTCGGGGACGACGACGTGCTGCACCTTGTCGCCCTTGCCGACGTTGCCGATGTTGATGAGGAGCGCGCCGTTCTTCTTGCCCTTCGCCTTGAAGATGAAGCGCCGCTGGCCGGCCTCCGCGGCGAACACCGCGCCGCGCTCGGCCTCCCACACCTTGCGATCCTCGACGAGCACGTCGGTGAGGAGCAGCTTCTGCGGGTTGTCGATGACCACCTTCGGTAGCTGCTTCTCGAGCTCGGTGAGGCGCTGCCTCGCGAAGTCGCGGCGGTCCGGGCGATTGAGCTCCGTGGCCTTCACCTCGGCTTCGCGGAACTCGAGCCACGCGTACCAGATCGCTCCCTGCTCCTTGTGACAGAACGCGAGGTTGATGAGCGTGCCGAGCGAGTGGTCCTTGCTGTAGGCGGCCTCGAACTTCGGACAGGCCTCGCCGAAGCGGCGCTCCTCGAGGAGCTTCTGTCCTTCGCGAAAGAGGCGCTCGGCATCGGCCTCGCGATCCTGCGCGGCGGCGGTGCGCGGCGCAGCCACGACGAGCGCCATCGCGAGTGGGACCGCCGCGCGGCACACCGTGCTCGCGAGCGCCCTTGTTCGGGGACCCTTCACCGTCCGTTCACCTCTACTGACGTTCGCGCGGAAGCCCAGGCGGAAGCAAGGGTTTAGCGGCTCCGCCAGCGCCGGTGGTCCCGGATGACGGTCGTTTCACGCCGGAGGGAGGCGTGGTCGCCGGTCGATTGGGCGCGACCGGCGGGGGCGCGGTCCGCCGGGCGGTCGCGACCGCCGTGCTGGAAGGTGACGCGCCGATCACCGTGCCCTGCGGCGCCTGCACGCCGTTCTGCACGTTGCCCGCGGTCCCTTCCGCCTCCGGGCTCACGAGGTGAACGGGCGTGGTGATGACGCCGGTGGCCGGGCCAGCGACCTGCGCGCCCACCGCGACGCCGCTCGGCGCCGAAGGGTCGAGCGGCTGCTCGCCGCTCGGGATCGCAAGCGGCGGCTCGGCGAGCGCAGCAGCCTTCGAGCGCTGGTATGCGGTACCCGCGAGCAGCACCACGGCGGCCGCGCCGATCACGGCGGTCAGCGCGAGGAGGTTCCTGGAGCGGGTGCCGAGCACCGAGAAGCGACGGGCGACCGTGCTCGCGGTTCCGGTGAGCTCCGGTTGGCCCGGGTCGACGCGACGGCCCGGCGACGACGGAATCAGCGTTCGGTCGAG
The DNA here is from genome assembly GCA_043742085.1 of Polyangiaceae bacterium. GTDB lineage: Bacteria > Myxococcota_A > Polyangia > Polyangiales > Polyangiaceae > Labilithrix. The sequence continues at coordinate 2,234 of JAYTZB010001271.1, read as the reverse complement.
TGACGCCGGCCCGTTGTTGCGCGTCTGCGAGTGGAGACGCGGTCCGCTCGCTGCTTCCTCGAGGGCGCGCGAGAGCGTGGCGTGCACACGGTCGGCCGATTGCATCCACGTGCCCGAACCGAACGCGACGAGCGCACGCGCGAGCTCTGCGACGTCGGAGTAACGGTTGTCGCGGTTCTTTTGCAGGCACTTCATCACGACGCGCTCGAGGCCTTCAGGCACGCCGGTGACGATCGCCCGGATCGGCTGCGGCTCCTTCTCGAGGACCTGCGCGAACGTCTCGTTGATCTCGTCGCCGCCGAACGGCATCGAGTTCGTCAGCAGCTCGTACATGACGACGCCGAGCGACCAGATATCGGTGCGATGGTCGACGGTCTTCGGGCTGCGCACCTGCTCCGGGGACATGTACGGAGGCGATCCGAGGACCGCGCGGCCGCCGGTGAGCTGCATCGCGCGCTTCCGCTCGCCGGTGTTCTCGAACGGATCGGTGGACTTCGAGATCCCGAAGTCGAGGATCTTGATGATCTGCGTTCCGTCGGCGCGGTTGGCGAGGAAGAGGTTCGACGGCTTCAGGTCGCGATGGACGATGTTGCGCGAGTGCGCGTGCGCGAGGCCCTCGAGGGACTGGAGCATGTAGTCGACGACGAGCCATCGCGGCAGCGCCCCGCGCGCATCGGCGATCTGGCAGAGGTCCGCGCCCTCGAGGAGCTCCATGACGATGAACGGGAGCCCATCCGCGCCGGTATCGACGTCGACGACGCGCGCGACGTGCTCGGACTGGAGCTTCGCGCACGCCCGAGCCTCGAGGAGCAACCGCGACTGCGCTTCACGGTCGGCGATGTCCTGGTAGAGGAGCTTCACCGCGACGTGCTGATCGAGCAGCTCGTGATGGGCGGCGACCACCACGCCCATCCCGCCTTCGCCGAGGATGCGCTCCACGCGGTACTTGCCGGCGAGCAGATCTCCGACCTTCAGCAGCGCAGTCCCGCCTTCGGGCTCACGCGCTTTCGAGCGGTGGGATCGGGCGAGCGTGGCCGCCATACGACACCAATCGTAGCCCCCACTCGCGATGCAAACCAAGAACGAAACGGCGACAAGAACGCAATAATCTCCACGGCTTACATAGGTGCACGGTGTCGGTACCGAGGGCCGTCCGCGGACGCTCGGGAACGTCCACGTTTTCAACCTCCTCCGGCGATCCACCCTCGCGCCGTGGGAGGACGAGAAGCGATGCCGAGCACCGGAAGACGGCCACGGCCATGGCCACGGATGGGGTTGGCCGACCGGCGCCGTGGCCGGGGCCGTGAACCGTGTCCGATCTTCTTCAGCTCTCCTGCCCGCCACCGAGCACCTGTCGGGAACGCTTACAGGGCGCGAACGGCGGCCCTCGCGAAATCACGCAGGTTCCGCGCAACGGATCGACGGCACGCCCGTCGCATGAGGGTGGTTCATCCTCGGCGCGAACGGCGCGCTGAGCTTCCCGAAGGAATGATCACCATGGCATTCGCCATCGAACGCGAGATTCTCGACAACGCCGTCAACGGCGACAACGCGGCCCTCGATCACGTGCTCCGCATGATCAAGCCGCACGTCGAGCGCCAGCTGCTCCGCTACCCGGTGAGCGACGAAGATCGTCGCGACCTCCTGCAGGCGACGCTCATGCAGATCGTCCGCCGCCTCGGGTCGTTCCGCGCGGAGTCGAGCTTCTCGACCTGGCTGTTCCGCGTCACCGCCAACGAGGCGCTGATGCTGATGCGCTCGCGACGCCGCCACCGTGCGCGCGTCGTCGAAGGCCTCGACTGGGAGGAGCTCGCCACGCTCCCGTCGGTCAACGACAACGAGATCGTCCAGGTGGACGCCGGGGCGGCCAACCGTGAGCGCGACTCTCGCGTTCGCGACGCGCTCAAGGAGCTTCCGGAGGACTACCGCGACGTGGTCGTCGCGCATTATCACCTCGATCTCGGCCTCCAGGAGATCGCCGACAAGCTCGCGATCACCGAGAGCGCCGTCCGGTCGCGGCTCCATCGCGCCCGCACCCGCCTCCGTACGCTCCTCGAACGCGACGAGGTCGTGGAGTACACTCGCGCGGCTTGAAGCTCGACTCTCCATCGCAGACATCGTCAGCGCCGCGCGTGCCTCGACCTCCGACGGCGCCCGCGGCGCTCGTGTTCGATCTCGACGGCACGCTGATCGACTCGCGTCGCGACATCGCCGAGGCGTGCAACGCCGCGCGC
>JAYTZB010001270.1:0-5623 GCA_043742085.1 Polyangiaceae bacterium | reverse complement strand
TTCGCGGCGCCGAACTACGGCCTCGAGATCACCTGCCCGAACGTCGTGAACGGCAAGGTCGCGAACATGAAGGGCTCCGGCTTCCACTTCAAGAACGACACCCAGCAGGCGGTCATCACCTTGCCCGACGGCATGACGATGAAGGCGCCGACCGACCCGCTGACGACCTGCCCGCCCTCCGCGCCGCCGCCGCCCTGAGGCTGGCAGCGCGCACACGCCCACACGCGCGCGCGAGCCTGCGCGCCTAACGCAAATCGAAGCAAGGCGACCTCCTCACGGCGGTCGCCTTGCTAGTTCTGATAACCCGTGAAAGCCTTGTGAGTACCGATCGTGCGCCCGATTTCGACGCAGCCACAGACCGCGGGCGGGCCGAACGAGACCACGCCGGAAGGAGCGCGGGAGCAGGTTCCGCAGATGCTCCACACGGCGCCTGCTCCGTTCGTTCCGGTGCAGGCCGTCGCGCAGTACGCGCCCGCGCCGAATGCTCCGCCCATGCCGAATGCGCCGCAGGCGCAAAGCGGATTGACGCGTCCGCCGGGTAGTCCGTCGAAGATGCCCGGCGGTCCGGGCGCGGGTCCGGGGCCAGGACCCGGCGCACCTCCGAAGCGTCCTTCGCTCCTGGCGAAGCTGGCGCGACCGCTGATCCTCCTCCTCCTCGGCGGGTCGGCGTATGGCGCGTATCTCTATCGCGCGCGGCACATCCCCTACGAGTGGACGGGCACGGTCGAAGCGAAGACCGTGCAGGTCGGCTCGCGCACCGGCGGTCGCGTGAAGGAGATCCACGTTCGCGAAGGCGACGAGGTGAAGGCGGGACAGCTGCTCGTGACGCTGGAGCCGCACGACTTGCTCGCGCAGCGCTCGGCGGCCGAAGCCGAGCTCGCCGTCGCGGAGGCGACACTGGCGAAGCTCCAGCACGGAGCACGTCGAGAAGAGATCGAAGAGGCGCGAGCGAAGCTCGCCGCGCAAGCCGCGGCCGTCTCGCAAGCGCAGCTCCGCGCCGCGCACGAATCCGCCGAGCTACGCCGCACGCAGGCGATGGTCGAGGGTCGTGCGCTCGCGAAAGCCGAGCTCGACGCGCACCGGGCCGCCACCGGCGCGGCCGAGGGCGAGACCGCGCAGGCGATCGCTCGCGCCAGCGAAGCCAGGGCCGCGCTCGCGCTCCTGACCGGCGGAACGCGCGACGAGGACCTCAAGGCCGGCGAGGCCGCCGTGGCCAGCGCGCGTGCGAAGCTGCTCGGTCTCGGCATCGCCATCACCGAGCTCGAGGTACGCGCCGCTCGCGACGCGCGTGTCGAGAGCATGAACGTGCGTCCGGGAAACCTGCTCGCGGCGAACGCGGCCGCCGTGACGCTCCTCGAGACCGGCGAGATCTACGTGCGCGTGTACGTGCCCGAGACGCTCGTCGGAAAGCTGAAGATCGGCCAGGCGGTCCCCATCTCGGTCGATTCGTTCCCGGACCGCACCTTCCGCGGCAAGGTCGAGCACGTCAGCGCGGTCGGCGAGTACACCCCGCGGAACCTCACCACCATCGACGATCGCGCCAACGAGGTCTTTGCCGCGCGCGTCGGTCTGCTCGAGGGTCAGACGGAGCTCCGCGCGGGAATGGTCGCGAACATCCACGTGGCCAAGTGATGACTCCGGTGATCGAGTCGCGCGGTCTCACCTGCGCGTTCGGCCCCAAGAAGGCACTCGATGCGGTCTCGTTCTCGGTGAGGCCCGGCGCCATCTTCGGGCTCGTCGGCCCCAACGGCTCCGGCAAGACGACGCTCGTTCGATCGCTGTGCGGGCTTCGCGTGCCGACGTCGGGTCACGCCACCGTGCTCGGCCTCGACGTGACCAAGGACGCGGCGGAGATCCGCCGAACCGTCGGCTACATGAGCCAGAAGTTCAGCCTCTACGACGACCTCACGTCGCGCGAGAACATCGAGTTCTTCGCGACGATGCACGGATTGTCCGGGCCGGATCGTGACGATCGGATCGCCACCGTGGTGGGGCTCCTCGGGCTCGGGCCGTATCTCGACAAGCCCGCGATGATGCTGTCGGGCGGCTGGAAGCAGCGCCTCGCGCTCGCCACCACCATCTTGCACCGGCCGCCGCTCATGTTCCTCGACGAGCCGACCGCCGGCATCGATCCCGTGGCGCGCCGCGACCTGTGGGACGAGCTCGTCAACCTGGCCGGGACCGGCATCACCATCATCGTCACGACGCAGTACATGGACGAGGTCGAGCGCTGCACCGAGGTCGGGTATCTCTACCTTTCCAAGATGATCGTCTGCGGCACCCCTGACGAGCTGAAGAAGCACGTGATGCTCGTGGACCCGGAGCTGCGCTACGTCGACATCGAGAGCAGCGACGCGATCCGCGCCGTGCCCTGGCTTCGCGCGCAGCCCTACTGCAAGAGCGCAACGGTCTTCGGCTCGGCGATCCACGCGCTCGTGAACAGCGCCGCGTCCGACGACGAGATCCGCCGCAGCTGGCCGACCGCCGCGAAGGACGTGCGCGTACGCACCATCGAGCCGTCGCTCGAGGACGTGTTCGTCGTGCTCACGCAGCGCGCTGCCGCCGCGGCAGCGCCGGCGATGAAGCGAGGCTGATCGTGCTGCTCTGGCGCTCACTCGTAGCCGTCGCGCAAAAGGAGGTCCTCCATGCGCGTCGAGACAAGATGGCGCTCCGCCAGCTGATCATCATGCAGACGCTCCAGCTCGGCATGCTGGGCTTCATCGATACGACGGTGCACAACCTTCCGCTGGTCGTCGTCGATCAAGACCGGAGCACCGAGAGCCGCGAGCTCATCGCGAAGACCAACGCCACCGGCACGTTCGACTTCAAGTACCAGACGAACAGCCAGGGACAGGCACGCGATCTCATTCGCGAGGGTCGCGCTTCCGTCGCGCTCATCGTTCCGCCCGACTACCACCTGCATCGCGCGCGCGGGGAACCGGCGAGCATCCTCGTCCTCGTCGACGGCTCCGACCCGGTCGCGAGCAACCAGGCGGTGGCCAGCGTCAACGGCCTCGCCGCGCAGATGAACTTCGAGTCCGCGAGCGAAGCCCAGGCGACGCCGTCGCTCGTGCCGCACTCCATCGTCCTCTACAACCCGGAAGGTCGCACCGCGAACTACCTCCTTCCGAGCTTGCTCGCGATCATGGTGGGCACGGCGTTCTTGATGCTCTCGGCGAACGCGCTCATTCGCGAGCGTGATCGCGGGAATCTCGAGCGGCTGCTCATGACGCCGATCAACCTGAACGGCCTGATGCTGGGCAAGCTCGCGCCGTACTTCGTGATCGGGCTCATCGACGTCGCTGCGTTTCTGCTCGTCATGCGCTGGGTCTTCTCCGTGCCCATCAACGGGGACATGCTGACCCTCGCCCTCGCGATGGTCCTCTACCTGCTCACGGTGCTCTCGCTCGGGACGTTCCTCGCATCGTCGGCGAGGTCGGCGGCAGAGACGGGCGGCAAAGCGGCGCTTTTCACCCTGCCGAACTTCTTTCTGAGCGGGTACATTTTCCCGCTGACGAGCGTGCCCACATTGCTCCTCCCGATCTCGTACCTGCTGCCGGCGACGCACATGATCGCCGTGATGCGCGGGATCGTCCTGCGTGGAGCGAGCTTCGGCGATCTGCTCCCCGACTTCATCTACCTCGCCCTCGCCCCGGTGGTGCTCACGATCCTGAGCGCGCGTCGGTTCGCAGCATCCGTTCAAGGGTGAAACATCCGTTGAGAGACCGAGCGATGAGAGACTCAGGACCTGCCTCGGGCGCGCTACGTACAGCCCTCGCGCTCGCCTTCGTCCTTGCAGCACCGAGCGCGGCGGCGCAGCGACCCCCTGCGGGCAAGCCGAAGCCGAAGCCGGTCGCGGTCGAGGAGCCCGCGGCCGAGGAGCACGAAGCGCCTCGCGAGGTGATCGTCGTCGTGGCGGGCGGCCTCACCGCGGAGCAGGTGGCGCGGCGCGCGAGCAGCACGAGCCTCGGTGGCCGCGCCGCCGAGGCGAACGTCACGGCGCTGGCGAGCCGCGAGGAGACCGCGAGCCTCGGTTACGCGCCGAGGCTCCTCCTCACCGCGAGCTACACGCGCCTCAGCAACTTCACGTCGGTGTCGGCCTTCGGCGCCAACAAGCTGGTGGTCACGCAGGATGCGACCGGAACCGCGAATCCGCAGACGGTCGCAGGCATCTCACCCCAGCTCAACACCGTCATCCTCAATCAATACGTGCTCTCCGCGCAGCTCACGGTGCCGCTCTCCGACTACGTGTTCCGCACGAAGCACTCGGTCGCCGCCGCCGAGCTCGCCACGCAGGCCGCGGGGTTCGACGTCTCGACCGCGCGTGCGAGCTCGTACTTGAACGGCAAGACCGCCTACTACAACTGGGTCCGCACGCGCGGCGCCGTCGTGGTCGCCGAGCTGGCCGTCGCGGTCTCCGAGGCGCAGCTGAAGGATGCGAAGACGCTGTTCGAGGGCGGCAACGTCACCTCCGCGGACGTGCTCCGCGCAGAGACGGCCGTCGCCGCCGCGCAGCAGGTCGTCGCACGCGCGCAGGCCGACGCCACCAACCTCGACTGGCACATCCGCAACGTCATCCACGCTCCCGACGAGGAGGTGCTCGTCCCGGGCGAGCCGCTCGACGGCCCGCTTTCGCCTGCGCCGGAGGATCTGAAGAGCCTCATCGCGGAGGGCATCGCGCAGAGACCCGAGTCGAGGGGCTACGCGAAGAGCGCCGAGGTGGAGCGGAAGCTGGCCGCCGTCGCACGCGCCGGGAAATACCCGTCGCTGAATGCGGTCGGGGACGTCACGTACGCGAACCCGAACTACCGAAAATTCCCGGTCCAGACCGAGTTCTTCCCGAGCTGGACCGCCGGCGCGGTGCTCACGTGGTCCCCGAACGACTACGTGCTCGCCGGCCACGCCGCAAACGACGCGTTCGCGCGCGCGGCGGCCCTCGAGGCACAGGCACAGGCCGCGCGCGACATCGTGCTCAAGGAGGTGGTCGAGGCCTACACCTCGATGCGCGCCGCCGACGCGGCCGTGGAGAGCACGAGCCGTCAGCTCGAGAGCGCGCTCGGCGGCTACAAGGTGGCACGGCAGCTCTACATCGGAGGCCGCAACACGGCGACGGCGCTTCTCGACGCGTCGACGGCGCTCACCCAGGCGCGCTTCGCGCACCTCAACGCGCGCGCCGACGCGCGCATCGCGCGAGCGCAGCTCGATAACGCGACGGGTCGGACGACGCGCTGATCGCTCGAAGCTACCGTTGCCAGCTTCGTCGCCACGCGCGATGATCGATGCCATGGCGGACAGCGACAGTCTCGACCCTCGATGTCGTGAGCTCCTCGATTTCTACTTCGGCGAGGCCTCGCGGCCGGACTGCGATCTCGAGACGTTCCGCACGCGGACCAAATTCTGGTTCATGCGCAATGCAGCGACCGACACCGAGATCCGCACGCGGTTCGCGCCGCTCGTCGACCGCGCAGTGGCCGGTGAGCTCGATGCGTGGAAGGAGACGGCACTCGGCCGCCTCGCGCTGGTGGTGCTCCTCGACCAGTTTCCTCGCAATCTCAATCGCGACTCGGCGCGGGCGTTCGACCACGATGCTCGTGCGCTCGCCTTGACCCTGGAGGGCGTCGAG
>JAYTZB010001269.1:0-3810 GCA_043742085.1 Polyangiaceae bacterium | reverse complement strand
CCCATCTCGCTGATGTTGGTGATCGACGCGTAGAGGAAGGTGTCCGTCGCGACGCAGTCGACGGACCACTCGACGTCGTAGCGATCGAAGATGCGTCGCTCCGCAGAGTCCTCGACTCCTGCGAGGCCGACCACTGGCGTGGCTCGTTCCTTGTTCCCCATCATGACCCGTCCCTCCCCCGTCTCGTGTTGCTGCGCACACGCTCGTCGAGCCGTGCCCGGAGCGGATAGCCCGGCATGGTGACGAGCGCTAGCGCAAATCGGAGGGCCGACCGACCGCTCGAGTCGCGTTCACTGGACGCGGATCGCGCCGCCGTTGACGCGGTTTTCCCCGTCGCTGGGGCCACTCTTCACCTTGAGGCGGCTCTCGCCGACGAAGAGACCGAAGAACAGCGTGTACGGCCCGGGGCTGAAGTTGGGCTCGAGCGTGAACTCGTGGTCGTCCATGATCACGTCGCCCGGAAGCCAGAGCGACATGGGGTACTTGCCCTCGCAGACCTTGTGATCGCCGTTGTGGCGGCGCTTGAAGCCGTCGATGTGGATGAACATCTCCCACTCGCTCTGCACGCCGCCGAGGACCTTGAAGTACGTACGCATGTGGTACTTCTTGCCGGGCGCGACGTGGTCGACGAGCTTGCCGGCAGGGTCGGCGATGTCGTAACCGAGCACCTCGAGCTTGTCCTCGAGGTTGGCGACGAGCGGGTGCTGCGGCTTCGGCGTCTCGTCGAGCACGAGCTTGCCGAGCGGGTTCTCGTTCTTCTCGCCGTCGCGAACCGATGACGCGACGAGGATGATCTGGCTCGAGCGCGCATCGAGGACGGGGAGGTTCTGGCCGTTCTGGTTGCGCTCGCGGTAGAGGCGATTGAGGCGCGGCAGCTCCTCGGTGCGGACGGCGAGGAAGTGCCGGCTCGAGGGCTCGCCGGACATGAGCCAGTCGTAGGCCGACGGCGCGTCCTTGAGGATGAGCGGCTGACCACCGGCGTAGTACGCGGCGGTGCGTCCACCGACACCGAAGAGCGCGAGCGGCTCGCCGCTCTTGTGGACGTGCTGATAGCTCTCGAAGACTTCCTTCGGCGAGAGCTGGTTCGCGAGCGCCGGGTAGTACGAGAAGCAGAGGATGCCGCCGACCGTCGCCGCAAAGACGACGAGGAACGCGGCGCGGCTTCCGCGCAGGAGATCGCCGATGAGACCCAGCGCGAGGAACAGCGCGACGCCCGACGGGAGCGCGAACGCTGCCGCCACCGGCCAGCGCATGCCCTCCAGGTAGAGGCCCGCGAACACCGCGCCCGGGACCTGGAGATAGAGCAGCGGCGCGAGGATGAAGAGCGCCGTCGGACCGAAGCCCTCTTCCGGCTTCGCGTTGGTGACGACGAGCTTGCCGAGCACCAGGTTCGGGACGCTCGTGCCGAGATGGCCTTCCTTGATCTCGGTGCCGAGCCGCTCGAAGGGCTCGAAGCCGCGCGTGGCGGACGCCCGCGTGAACGGCCGCGCACGGCTGAAGGCCCAGAGCCACACGTCGCACCAGAAGAAGATGCCGAAGATGACGAGGAGCGGGATGAATGCCGTCACCCACCAGGCGTTGAGCACGGCGTCGCGCATCTGCGACGACAGCACCGGCAGCCAGCGCGCGTGATTGCGCGAGCCGATCCACACCGCGAGCCCCGCGAGCGCGGCACCCGCGACCATCGCGAAGTATGCGAGGGCGAGCATGCCGTCCCATGCGTCACGAAGCGCGATGAGCACCTTGAGATAGCCCCGCACCGCGAATGGCTCTCGCTCCGAGTCGCGCTCCACGAACGTGAGGAACGCGATGACCGCGAAGCCGACCAGCACGATCGTCCAGATGACCAGCGAGTGCGCCTTGAAGCTGTCGGGGAAGACCGCGCCGGTCACCGAGAACGCGTTGAACGCCTTCTCGGGGAGGTTGTGCATCTCGTGGTGGAAAATGCCCAAGAACACCGCCGTTCCGACGCCGACCGCGACCGACGGGTGAGCACCGCGCTCGTAGTCGCGGAGCGCCACTCCGCACGCCGCGGCGATCACCGCCGGCGCTGCGAACGCCACGAGGTCGGTGCGCGCTGCCATCCAGCCGTGGGCGACGAACGCCACACCCGTCGCGACGAGGAGGGCGACCCGGAGCTCGCTCTCGCGCACGAAGCGGTCGTGCGAGGCAGCCTTCGGCGGGATGAACATGCGACCGAACGCGAACGGTGCGAACGCGCTCCAAGGCGCGAGCGCCGAGGCGATGTGGCCGATCGTGAAGTCGAACGTCGGATACTTCGTGGGCGGCTTCACCGTCGCGCCGATCCACGGGTTGAGATCGGCCCCGCGGGGTCCGCCGAGGGCGTCGACGCCCTTGAACGCGAAGTACGCGCCGACGACCGCCGCGAGGATGCCGGCTGCGTTCCCCAGGAGGTCGTGGCGGCGCTGCCCGTTCGCCGCCGCGATGGCGTACGCGAGACCCACGCCCAGCGCGGGCACGCCGACGCCGATGAGCGCGCCGCGCGTGTAGAAGCCGGCGACGAGACCGAGCACGGCGATCACCAGCCAGGCGATGCGCGCACCGACGTTCCGCTCGCCCTCGTCTCCGCGATCGAAGACCGCGACGAGCAGACCGCCGAACGACATCGTGAACGCGCTCATCATGACGATGTCGCCGAGCATGGTGCGCGACTGCACGAAGTAGAGCGGCATCGTGGTGAGCGCGACCGCCGAGAACAAGCCGGCGCGACGATCGACGAGGCGCGAGATCCACCCGTACGTGGCGACGACGCCGATGAGCCCCCAGAGCGCGAGCGGTCCGCGGCCTGCCCACTCGTGGAGACCGAACGTCTTGAAGCCGAGCGCGATCGACGTGAACGGCAGCTGTGGCCGTCCCAGGTCGTTCATGTGCGGAAGCGAGTTGTCCGCGCCCTCGAGCGCGAGGTCGGCCGCGCCGTGGAGGTTGAGCGCCATGCGACGCGCGAGATCGGCGACGTTGAGCTCGTGTGGGTCCCACAAACCCGCGCGCGTGAGCGGCGGCAGCACGAAGAAGAGGAGAAACGGCAGCCCGACGGCGATCGCCACCGGCATCCACTTCGGACCGTACGCGTCGTCCGACGTGTCGCGCTCGGGCAGCGGCGCGTCGACGAGGTCGCCGTCCGTGCCCGGTTCGCTCGTGGTCGCGGGCTCGGGCTGGGGCTCGGGGTCCGGCGTCGGCTCCGGCGTTGGCTTCGAATCGACGGAATCGTCGGTCTCGTCGGACTTCGGCTTGTCGGATTCGGCCATGGGCAGCGCCGGAACTATTACGTTTGCCGGCGGATCTCCGCAAGGAGATAGGGGACGGTGTGGTATCAGAGCCCGGTCCGATGGCCTCCAAGCAAAAGTCCGCGAAGGAGCCACGCGTCGCCTCAGTCGGCCGCGCCTCCCCGAAACCTCCGGCACCTCCCGCGCGCGCTCCCATTCCCGCGGCCCCCGCCTCGGCTGTGACCCGCGCTGGCACCGTCGCGCTCATCGGGCGTCCCAATGTCGGCAAGAGCACGCTGCTGAATGCGCTGCTCGGCGAGCGTATCGCCATCACCAGCCACCACGCGCAGACCACCCGCGACCGCATCGCCGGGATCCTCACCACCGGTGGCGTCCAGTACGTGTTCCTCGACACGCCCGGCTTTCATCGTGCGCGCCACAAGCTCGGCGAGCACATGAACGAGGTGGCACGCGCCGCGGCTGCCGAGTGCGACGTCGCCATCTTCATGACCGAGCCCGAGACGCGGCAGACCCCCGAGGGCGTCGGCGTCAATCCGATCGTGCGCGAGGACGACCGCGCCATCCT
>JAYTZB010001268.1:0-3383 GCA_043742085.1 Polyangiaceae bacterium | reverse complement strand
AACACCAACCTCCTCGTGCGCGTCGACGCCGGCGAGAACCCCGCCAAGTTCGTCAGCAAGACGAGCTGGGGCGCGGCCGGCAAGGATCCGCTCGTCGGCACCGCCTGGCTCATCGCCCTCGACGCATCGAGCGCCATGGGCGCGCGCTACGCCGACGCGCGTGAGGTCGCGAACCAGTTCATCGGTGCGCTCGGTCCGAACGACATCGCGAAGCTGATCATCTTCGACGATCGCCTCAACACGTACACCGCGGCGTCGCCGTGGGTGGCCGCCGCGCAGAAGGCGCAGCTCGTCGCCATCCTCCAGGCGAACAACCACACCGCGCCTTCGAGCGGCGGTGGGCGGCCGTTCGGCGGACAGGTCAAGGGCCTCACCAAGGCGTTCGCCGATCTCGGCAACACCGGCTCCACCGTCAACATCCCGATGATGCAGGCGATGGTGCTGCTCTCGAACGGCGCCGGCCGTCAGGACGCGGGCAGCGCGTCGGTCGGCGCCGACGTCATGCACCAGTTCTTCGTGAAGGGACGCTTTCCCGAGGACAACACCGCAGCGCCGAAGACGCCGCTGCCGGTCATCTCGATCTTCTTCCCGAACGTCGGCGGTATCGTGAATCAGGTCTCCGCATCGAACGACCTCCAGTTCATGCAGGACATCGCGACCCCGGAGATCGGCGGCTTCTTCGACATCGTGAAGGCGGGTCAAGGCGTCGCGAAGGCCGCGACCATCCTTTCCCTCGTGAAGCAGCGCTTCAACCAGATGTGGGTCGTGAAGTGGCGCCTCGCGTGCCTCGCGCCCACCGTCGAGCAGTCGTTCCGGCTCATCGTGCGCAACGTGTCGCCGGCCGTGCAGCCCGACGCGACCTTCAAGGACGTGCCCATCGGCGTCGATCCCACCTCGTGGCCGCTCGACATCAACATCGCGCAGACCAAGGCCGAGGCCGACGCGAACCCCGTCCATCCGGGCGGCACGTTCCGCGTCTATGGCGACTTCTGCTGGGGCGGCGAGAAGAACCGCGCGGAGGCGTACTTCGTCCCCGCCGGCACGAACCCCAACGCGAACGTCAATCGCAACGACCCCGAGATCGCCAAGAAGGCGATGCAGAACCTCATCCAGCAGGACATGCGCGGCGGCGCCGTCGAGTCCGCGGATCAGTTCGTCGTCCTCAACGTGCCCGACCAGGACAAGATCCTCGAGGGCAGCGGCGACAACACCGTCGCGCGCGTCGTCATCTACGACAACAAGGCGAAGCGCGCGAGCGGCGTCACCGCCGAGAGCGTCCTCTCGCTCAAGGCCACGAAGAAGCCGCTCAACCTGCCGATCATCCTCGGCGCCGCGGGCATCGTGGTCGTCATCCTGCTCCTCGTCATCGTGCTCCTGCGCGGTGGCGGCGGCGGCAAGGGGAGGCGGAACAATCCTCCGCCCGCGCCGGTCGTCGCCGGTGGTGGTGGTGGCTATCAGCAGCAGCCTCCGGGTGGAGGTGGCTACGGCGCCTCCGCGCTGCGCGAGGATCCCGCGCCTGCCGCGTTCGCACCGAACCCCGCGGCCTTCACACCTCCGGTGCCTGCACCGGCGTACGTCGTACCGCCCGCGTACGCCGCGCCCGCGCCGTTGCCACCCGGGCCACCACCTCCGGATCCAGGAGGAGGTGCTCACCCTTTAGCATCGGCGGGGGGCGCACCAGTCTTTCAGGTGCGCTGCCCCGCTTGTCACATGCTGACGATGGCCTCTCATGGTCAAGCGTCGATCTGCTTCTCGTGCGGTCAGCCGTTGCCGTCGGGTCTGCCTCCGGCCGGCTCAGGACCGGAGGCGCAGGCGCCCGCCGCGTTCGCAGCAGCGGAGCCAGCTCCCGGCGAGCCAGCGGCCTTTCCGCTGACCGGCGCGATGGCGTCGCCGCTCGAGCCGCCACCTAATCCCTACGGTGCCAGCGGTGCGTCGATCATCGGCGCGGCGGGTCAGTTCGCGATCCGCGCCGGCGTCGACGTGCGGGTCGGTCGCGATCCCGTGCAGTGTCCCATCACGCTGTCGGAGCCGCGCATCAGCGGTGTCCACGCCACGCTGAAATTCGAGAACGGCACGCTCCTCGTCCGCGACGAAGGATCGAACAACGGCACGTACGTGAACGGCAGCCGCATCGCTGCCGGTGCCTTTACGCCGGTGCCTTCCGGCGCTCAGCTTCGCTTCGGCCCCGTCGAGTTCTCGGTACGGCTATCGTAACGGCGCACCATGGCGGACAAGCCCAACATCCTGCCGAGCACACCCGCGGTCGAGATCGCCGTGCGCACCGATCCCGGGCGCGATCCCGAGAAGCAGGTGAACGAGGATGCCGCCGCGCACGCCGAGGTGAAGCTCGGTCTCCTCGCAGTGGTCTGCGACGGCATGGGCGGACACGCCGGAGGCAAGGAGGCCTCCGAGCTCGCGGTCAAATCGATCGTCGAGATCATCACCGCGGCCCCGGAAAAGACCGCCCCGCGTGATGCGCTTCGCGTCGCCATCGAAGAAGCGAATCGTCGCGTATGGGGAATGCCCACCAACGAAGGCGGCTATCGACCCGGCTCCACGGTGGTGGCGATCCTCGCGCATGGCGCCGGCGCCGAAATCGCGCACGTCGGAGACAGCCGGATCTACCTCGTGCACTCCGGAGCGATCACGCAGGTCACCAAGGACCACTCGATGGTCCAGGAGATGGTCGATCGCAACATCATCAAGGCCGAGGATGCAGCGACACATCCCGACGCGAACAAGATCATGCGCGCGCTCGGTATCGCCAAGGACGTCGACGTCGACGTCCGCCCCGACCCGATCCTCTTCGTCGCCGGCGACGTCTTCATCCTCTGCTCGGACGGCCTGAGCGATCTCGTCACGCCGACCGAGATCCTCGACATCGCCGGATCACGACCGGCCGCGCAGGCCGCGGGGCAGCTCGTCGATCTCGCGAATGCGCGCGGCGGTCACGACAACATCACCGCCATGGTGGTGCGCATGAAGGGCTCCGCGAGCGCGGGAGACGCCGCCACCATCGTGAAGACCATGCCGCTGACGGCGCACGAGCCGGTGTCGGGCTCGCCGGCGTCCGCCGCGGTGCCTTCCGAGCAAGGCTCGGGGCCGCGCGGCACGGTGCTCAGGGCGCCGCTCCAGCCCACGTCCTCACCCAACGTCGATGTGCCCGCAGCGGTGAAGACCGTGCTCGCAGCTCCGGTCGCTGAAGCTCCGCGGAGAGACGCGGGGGCCGCGATTCCCCGCGCGCCGTCATCGCCGCCGCCGTCGGAGCGCGGTGAGCGTTCGAAGGCGCCGCTCGTCGCCGGCATCGTGCTCGTGCTCGTCGCGCTCGGCATCGTGGCCACGTTCGTGTGGTCGCAGCAGCGCCCTCATCGCGCGCCGGTGGT
>JAYTZB010001267.1:0-8983 GCA_043742085.1 Polyangiaceae bacterium | reverse complement strand
ATGTGATAAAAACCCGATTTCCACGTCTCCGCACGCCGTCGTGTCCCCTCCGGCGGAATGACGACGACGAGCTCGTCCTCCCGCTGGAACGCGTCGATCATGTCCTGCACGACGTTGTGGGCGCCGGTCCTGTCGATGCCGACCGCGCCGAGCGGGCGGAGCACCACGCCCATCGGTCCTTTCACCCACTCGCTCTTGATCATCCAGGACATCGAGAGGCCGATGCTCTGGGTGAGCGCGATCAAGAGGAGGCCGTCCCAGTTGCTCGTGTGGGGCCAGGCGAGGGCGACGTACTTCTTTTCCGGGGGCTTTTCGCCCTCGAACTGCCACCCGGCCAGCCGTAACGGCAGCGAAATGAGCCGCCTCTTCTTCATGGGACGACCATATCTCAGCCGGGCGCGCCGCGTTACGCTCGCCGAGGTCCGATGCTGCCCGAATCCGTCCAAGGCGCCCTCAACACCCTCACCGATCTCTTCGCCACTCGTCCCGCGCTCGTCGACGCGGTGCGCTCGCGATGGCGTGCCGGCAGTCGCGCCGACGTGTACGAGGGCCTCGACAGCGTCGTGCCCGACGACGTCGCCAGCGCGTCGGACGCATTCGCCGCGGCGATGCCCGCGCTCACGCGGTCCGACGCGGACGTCACGCTCCTCGGTGAGCTCTTCGCGACCCCGAGCGGTGAGACCCTCCTGGCCTGGTGCGGCGCGAGCACGTGGCGGCGCGACGTGCAGATGGCACGGCTGCTCGCCATGGCCGCCACGCAACCAGCGACGCGTGAACGTGTTCCGGCCATCGCTCACGATCGCGTGGTCGAAGGGCCGCTCGTCGATGCGCTCGGGTGCGCGCCGCTGCTCGGTGACGGCACGCAGCTGGCGCTGCCCGCGAATGCCGAGGCTCGCGCGCGCCTCGAGATCCTGATCTGGGAGGCCGGCGCGAGCGCCCTCGAGCTGCCTGCGCTCGGGCGGTGGCTCTGGGGATCCAAGGAGACGTTCGACGCGATGATCCGCGGGCCCGCACACGGGGCGCTGCGCGGTCGCGTCCTCGCGGCGCGCTGTCTCGAAGTGAGCGTCTCGGGCATGCCGCCCATGACCGACCCCGAGCTGATCGGACGCACGCTCCAGATCCTGCAGCCGCTCCTGCTCCATCCCGAGCCCCTCGTATGGGTCCACGCCGCGCGTGCGCTGGGGCGGCTCACCGGGCCCGTCGATCAGATGGAAGGCACGCTGCTCGACTGGGTGGTCGGGACGTCGCCGGTCCTGCGCCAGCGAGCGCTCACCGCCATCGCGTCGCTGCCCGCCGAGCGGCTCACGTTCCTCGCGGCGAGCCAGCTCATCACCATCATCGGCTCGCGCGAGGAGGATGCGTGGGTCCTCGCTGCGGTAGCGGCCGCCACTCCGTATCTCTTCTTCACGCGGCGCGATCTCTGGGACCGGCTCGCCACGCGGATCCTCGCCGGTGACGGCGGCGCCATCGCTGCGCGCGGCCTCGCTCGTGGTCTCGCGACACTCTGGCGTCGCGGCACGAACCACGACGAGATCGCGCCGCCGCTCCGCGCGCTCCGCGAGATGGCGCGGCGGGCCCGCACCGACTCGCTCGACGAGTCGCGTCGCTGGATCGAGATCATCGCCGTCACCGACGTCCTCGACGACGCCGAGCGCGATCCGCTCGACCTCGAGCTGGGGCTGGAGAACCTCGTGCGCATCGCCGCGCAGTACGACGACGAGGAGGCCGACGCTCGCGCCGCTCGTTTCGCCGCGACGCTGCTCCCGACGTTCAACGAGGCCCGTCGCATCGCGCTCGGCGGCGACCGCGTCCGCCAGCGCGCCGCTGCGATGAACGCGCTCGAGGGATGCGGTCGCGCCTTCGCGCTTCGTCTGTGGGGCCCGCTCCTCGCGACGCGCCCGGCTGGCGTGCACATCGAGGAGCCCGACCTCGAGGAGACGTGGAGGCTGCTCGCGCGTGCGCCCGAGGAGATCCTCGACCTGGTCAAGGAGCGCCGGCAGGACGGGACCCGCGACGTCGACGCCGATCTCCCGCTCGAGGTGCTCGCCATCCGCCTCGGCGGATACGCGCTCGACGCCTGCGGTGCCGACTCCGATCTCGGTCACGGTCGCGGTCCGACCGCGCACGACACGTGTCTCTGGCTGCGCAAGCTCCAGGGCCTCGTCGACGGCTCGCGCGATCTGCCGTCGTCCCTCAAGGGCGCGCTGAGCACGCTGTTCTGGCGGCTCGTCGACACGACGCGCGGCACCGCGCTCGGCGAGGTCGACGACATCCGCTGGCTCGGCCCCTTCGCCGCGTGGTGGGCGCTCGTCATCGATCGACCGGCCGTTCTCCTCCAGCTCGCGACCGCGCTGCCGATGATGGCGGAGGGTGCCCTCAAGAAATGCTGCGATCAGGCCGAAGGGCTGCGCATGGCCGTGTCGTCGGGCGCGCCTGACGGACAGTGGGGTTCGTCGGCGGCGCTCGCCCTCGCGTCGCTCCACGCGGCCGACACGGAGCTCGCGACGGCGCTGTGCGGCCTCGCGGCGACGCTGGAGGGCTTTGCGACGGCGAAGGGCCCTTCGCCGAATCTCGATGCACTCTGCATGGAGCTCGTCCTGGCTGGCGATCGACTGCACGGCGCGCTCTCCGATCCCGTGAAGGGCCTCCACGCCGCGAGCGCGCAGAGCGCCGAAGACTCCCTGAAGCGCAGCGCCACCGAGAACGCGCCGCGCGTTGCCGCGCTGGTGGCCCGCGCGATCCGCGCGCGCGAGCCGTCGATGCTCGACGTGTGGTTCGCGTCCCTCGGGCCCGTGGGCTCCGCGTTGCTCGAGAACGCCATCCGCGGCGCCATCCGCCGCACGCCGCCGCCGCCGCCGAAGCCGAAGAAGGCCGAGGCGAAGATCATCGAGGGCTACGAGCTGGTGAAGCCGCTCGGCGAGGGCGGCATCGGCACCGTGTGGCTGGTCCGGAAGCCGGGCGCCGATCGCTTCTTCGTCCTCAAGATCCCGAAGGCCGAGGCGTTGCAGAACGCCACCGACACCGAGCGCGAAGGCATCCTTGCGTCCTTCGTCGAGGAGGCCAAGGCGCTCGCCGGCCTCTACCATCCCAACGTCGCGAACATCATCGATCGCGGCGTATCGGGCACGGTCCCGTACCTCGTGCTCGAGTACCTGATCGGCGCCGACTTGAAGCAATACTCGTCGGCAAAACCGATGACGCTGTTCGAGCTCCGCCAGGTGGTGCTCGACTCGTGCGCCGGCCTCGCATCGCTGCACAGCGCCGGGCTCGTGCATCGCGACATCAAGCCCGCCAACCTCTGGCTGCGCCTCCCGCTCGCGGGTGGTGTCGGCTTCGACGCCGCGAAGCATCGCGATCCGGCGCTCGTCCCGCCGCTCTCCACGGTGGTCATTGACTTCGGCATGGTGCGCGCCATCCGCGTTCCCGCGGACGCGAGCGGGCGGTTCGTCGCGGGCACCGCCGGATACATCGCGCCCGAGCAGGTCCTCGACCCGGTGGAGCTCGATCCGCGCTCCGACGTCTATGCGCTCGCCGGTACCATCTACAACGTGACCACCGGCCGTGCGTTCTTCGACGACGTCGAGAATCCGCGCGACCGGATCATCGCGCACATGCGACGCGACGCCTTCGAGGACGCGGAGCGCCTGCGCGGCTACCCGGCAGCGATTGCGAAGCTTCTACGCGCGGCGACCGCGCGGGAGCCTGGCGATCGCCCGTCGCCGCTCGAGCTCGGCAAGGAGTTCGCCTCCGCGCTCTGACCGCCCCGCACGTTCAGAGCGTGACGACGGCGCCCGGCGCGACTTGCGACTTGTCGCGGATGCCGTCGACGAAATCCTCGGCGCCGTCGCGGAGCTCCTCGTCGACGTACGACTGCGGCGCCGGGAGCGTCGGTACGAGGAGGATGTCCACGGTGATGAGCGAGTGCTTCGCATCCACAGGTCGCACCGTGATCAGCGTGTGCCCGCGCTTCATGTCGCCCTTGATGCCGCGCGCCTCGATGGTGTGCGTGCCGCCCGTCGTGCGATCGGGGCTGAAGCGCATGACCTCGTACAGCTCGATGGTCATCGGTCCGAGCTGCACGGGGTAGCGCATGTAGACGTCGGTCTGGTCGCCCTCCTTGCCGATCACGCGCGCCGTCTTGAACTTGCGATGCAGCTCGCGGTACTTGTGAAAATCGGTGGCGGTCTTCGCGACCTGATCGGCCGTGGCCTCGACGAGCGTCTCTGCGTGACCGTAGCGATCCTTGCTGGTGCCGAGGGTCTGGTTCCAGTGCAGCGTCTTCTTCGCCTGGAGGAGACGCGCCACCTGCGGATCGGTCACCGGAGCGGGCGCCGCCGGAGCGGGTGCCGCCGCGGGGGCGGGGGCCGCGGCCGCGGGGGCCGCCGGGGCGTCGTCGGCGCGAGCGACCGTGGGAACGACGGCGAGGCCGGCAACGACTGCGAGCGCGGCGAGGACGAGGAGCGGGCGGGTTCGCATGGGACGGTTCCGTGGAAGATGAGCAGACTTCGTGCCGTTCCTGAAGGAAGGCGTGGCCCGGTCGGTTGTACGCGCGCGCTCCGCCAAACCTCCTCGCATTTCATGTCCTTGACTGGATAGCGCGGAATTCCGCGAACTTCCGCGTGCGGGGGCGATCCCGGTCGGTGTGACCACCCAGCTACAACAGGGGGGTCATCCCGTGTCGACAGGACCGGCTGTCGTCTTTCGGACACACTCCGTCGGCATACGCGGCGCCGATGTCAGCTCGGTTGGTCCACGCGC
This sequence comes from Polyangiaceae bacterium, assembly GCA_043742085.1. Classification (GTDB taxonomy): domain Bacteria; phylum Myxococcota_A; class Polyangia; order Polyangiales; family Polyangiaceae; genus Labilithrix. The sequence goes on along the minus strand of JAYTZB010001267.1, from coordinate 4,225 downwards.
ACGATCGGCGGATGGATCGGCCCCGTCGCCGGCGCGGCGCGGGCATGCTGGGTCCGCGCGTGGCGGCGACGGAGCTGCACGATCGGCTCGAGCGCCTTCTGCACTGGCGCCCAGCTCTCGTGACGCCCGGCCCGAGCCTGGGCCATCACCTGCACGGCGTACTCGCCGATCGCCTCTGCGAGCGCATTGCGCGCCTCGCCACGATCGACGATGGCGTCGCCCTCGGCACCCGCGGGCATGAGCCCGAGGGCTTGACCGTACTCGCCGTGACAGCGGAGCACCTCCTCGACGAACACCGGCCCTGCGAGCGCGCTCGCGACCTCCAGCAGGCCTTCGCGCTTGAGCGCGTCGAGGCGCGCGCCGATCTGCGCGAACTCGGCGAGGAAGTTCAGCTTCAGGATCGACAGGTCGCTCACGACGCCGAAGATCCGCAGCGCGTCGGCGGTCGCCGCCTGCCGCGGGCCCGGGAGCTCCACGTGATCCTGGATCCGCCGCACGAAGGTCGCCCATGCGCGGTCCATCGCGACGTCGAACGCCTTCGCGTCGGCAGGGGCGCCGCGCGCGCTCTGCTTCTTCTGGACCGAGCGCGCGCGATCGCGCGCGGCCGCGACTCGCTTCGCCTCCTCGACGATGACGGCGTTCGCCTTGGCCGGCGTGGCCGCGAGGAGCGCCGTCGCCAGCGCAATGGCCTCGCCGAGATCGAGCACGGGAAGGTCGTAGGCGTTTCGCTCGAACCGCTCCGCGTGCGTGGCCGCCGCGACGAGCGAGCGCCCCTTCGGCGTCGCGTGCGCCTTCGGCTTCGCTTTCGCTTTCGGCTTCGCTTTCGCTTTCGGCTTCGAGGGTGCCTTCGCGTGCGTCTTCGTCTTCGTCTTCGCCTTCGCCTTCGCCATCCTGCGATGGTCTGCGGTCCCCGCGCGCCACGCAAGGGTCAGCCCCGGCCAGCCTTGCGGGCCTCCGCGCGCGCCGTTACCGTGAAGGAATGTCGGCCCAGGCGGTTCCTTGCAACAACTGCGGGGCGATGATGCATCCCCAGGGCGACGGTCGTACGTACGTCTGCGACTACTGCAAGACGCAGGTGCTGGTCGCCATCGAAGGCCACCAGATCGCGGCGGGCATGCACCTCGATCTCTCCAACATCGACGGCTTCCTCGGTCAGCTCGCCAACACCCTGCACGCGGGGTACGGGGAATGTACACGCATCACGGCGCAGGGCAGCTACGTGCAGGCCATCGAGGTCACCGTCGAGCCGGACGGCTTCCACGTTCGCCGTGAAGGCGCCGGCGTCGTCGCCCAGCACAAGAAGATGGTGCGCGGCATCGCGCTCAAGAGCACCGTCATGGGCCTCGATCAGTGGGTCGAGATGCTCACGAAGGCGCTCGCGCGCCAGGCCAGCTCGAACACGCGCGCCGCGTGGGTGCTGGCTCGTCTCACCGGCAACGATCACACCAAGGTCCGCTGAGCTTCGTGCGTAGACGGCCGCGTCGCTGATCGATAGCGTCGTCGGCCGATGCAGCCGCCCCGCCAGCCGCCCGGTCGTCAGCAGCAGCAAGGCAACCAGCCCGCATTCGCGGCCGATCTCCCGCAGCACGCGAGAGAGCGGCTCACGAGCATGCGACAGCACCACTTCTTCACCAGCGATCTGTCGGTGAACGAGTTCCTCCTCGTGAAGGAGGTCGGCTTCCAGCCCCTCGGCCTCGTGATGGGCAGCAGCATCTTCCACGTCGGCTTCCATCCCGTGCGCGGCATCAGCGAGGAGCTCACCACGCTCACGCAGGCGCTCTATCACGCACGCGAGCTGGCGATGGTCCGCATGGAAGAGGAGGCGGACGCGCTCGGCGCCGACGGCATCGTCGCGGTGCGCCTCACGCTGACCATCCACCAGTGGGGCTCGAACGTGATCGAGTTCCTCGCCATCGGCACCGCGGTGAAGAACGCCGCCGGCGAGGGCACGTGGCGCGCGTCGAACGGCAAGCCGTTCCAGTCCGACCTCTCGGGTCAGGACTTCTGGACGCTCCTCCATGCCGGGTATCGGCCCGTCGGCATGGTCATGGGCAACTGCGTCTACTTCGTCGCGCCTACGATGCAGGGCAACTACCACCAGAACATGGAGCTCACCGGCCCGACGCAGGCGTTCTACGACGCGCGCGAGCTCGCGATGGAGCGCATGCAAGCGGAGGCCGAAGCGCTCGGCGCCGAGGGCATCGTCGGCGTCACCGTCGACGAGAGCAACCACACGTGGGGCGTGAACGTCCTGGAATTCAGCGCCATCGGCACGGCGGTGGTTCCCATCCGCGCCGACCACCAGATCGCCACTCCGTCGCTCGTCCTGTCGGTGAACGGCTGATGCGATTCATCGATCTCGGCGCGAGCATGCAGCACGTCGCGCAGGGCGGCATTCCGCTCCGCGCGCAGGAGCGCCTCGCCGAGGAGGCTGGACCGAACCGCCGGCTCTTCACCAGCGATCTCTCGGTGAGCGAGTTCCTCCTCGTGCGCGACGTCAAGTGCGAGCCCATCTCGCAAGTCATGGGCAGCAGCATCTATCACGTCGGTCAGATCGCCGATTACAAGGGCGAGACCGGCGAGATCACCATCATCAGCGACGCGCATCGCGAGGCTCGTCGGCGTGCCGTCTCGCGCCTCTTCCAGGAAGCGGCGTTCGTGCGCGCCGACGCCGTGATCGGCGCGCACCTCCGCGAGCGCATGATCACCATGGGCTCGCGAGGCAAGGGCGGCGACGACGGCGGCGAGGTGATCGAGTTCACGGTCGTCGGCACCGCGGTGCGCGCGCCCTGGATCACCCATCCGCCCGGCCAGCCCATCATCACCGATCTGTCCGGTCAGGAGCTGTGGGCGCTTGCCCAGGACGGCTACGAGCCGACGTGCTTCCTCTTCGAGTTCTGTCGCTATCACGTGTGGCACGTCACGGCGGACTCCACGCGCAGCGGCGAGGTCACGGCCGCGACCGCCGCCATCGATCAGGCGCGATCGATCGCGTCGATGAAGTTGCAGCGCCAGGCGCGGGCGTTCGGCGCCGAGTTCGTGGTCGGCAGCGACATCAAGCTCGAGGCGCGCGAGGTGCCCTGCGGCTATGCCGAGTGCGAGCGCAACGATCTCGACGTGGACCTCAGCTGGTTCTGCACCGGCATCCGCCGCATCCCGGGCGCGCGACGCCGCACGCACGTCGAGATCCCGCCGCTCACGCTCACGATGACCAAGCTCGGTCGCCGCCAGAACGACATCATCGACGGCGGCGACGACGCCGACGAGATCGAGCGTGCCGCGGAGGACGCCCAGGAGGCCGCCCTCGAGGCCGAGGAAGGTCGCTGAGCATGCAGCACGCGCCGCCTCCGCCTCCGCCTCCGCCTCCGCCTCCGCCGCGTCATGGCGAGGCCATCCCTCGCCTCGCTCACGATCGCATCAAGGAGATGCGCGAGCACAAGCTGTTCACGTGCGATCTCTCGATCAACGAGTTCCTGCTCGTGCGTGAAGCAGGCTTCGATCCGCTCGGCCTCGTGATGGGCACGTCGATCTACCAGATCATCCCCAACGTCCCGCGCATCCCGCCCGGTCAGCCCGGCGTCGAGCTCTTCGAGATGACGAAGGCGCTCTACCACGCGCGCGAGCTCGCGATGAATCGCATGGAGCAGGAGGCCGAGGAGCTCGGCGCCGACGGCATCATCGGGCTGCGCCTCGTCGTGAACCTCGACGGCAACCCGCAGCGCGTCGCGTGGAAGCAGTACCGGCAGTGGCAGGCGTGGGCGCACAAGATCGGCTATCCGCGACGCATCACCAACCTCGGCAACGCGTGGTTCGCGACCTGGCAGCAGGTGGCATGGTCGCAGTGGCAAGCCTGGTGCCTCCAGCAAGGCTGGGCGGCGCAGCCTCCACCGTGGGCGCAGCCGCCGAAGGAAGCGAGCTACGCGCTCGGCCAGAACGTCGCCGAGTTCCTCGCCATCGGGACAGCGGTGAAGCATCGCGGCGGCGACAGCTTCAAGAACGTGCGCGGCAAGCCGTTCCAGTCCGACCTCTCGGGTCAGGAGTTCTGGATGCTCATCAAGGGCGGCTATCGCCCGGTGGGCTTCGTCATGGGCAACTGCGTCTACTACGTGCCGCCGAACCTGCTCCAGGCGCCGGCCACGCAGAGCTGCGAGCTCTCCGCCTACACCCACGCTCTCTACGACGCTCGCGAGCTCGCGATCGAGCGCCTCCAGGCCGAGGCCGAGGC
>JAYTZB010001266.1:0-10640 GCA_043742085.1 Polyangiaceae bacterium | reverse complement strand
CGCGTCGCGGCGGCCCGCGCGGTGCGCTCGCCGTCGTCCGACTTCTCGAGGATCGCCACCGTCTCGGGATCGCGTCCCTCGCGGATGGCGGCGGCGCGGCGCTGCTTGTCGGCGAGGACCTTGATGGCGTCGAGACAGCGGTCAGCGGCGCGCTTCTGCGACGTGAGCATGTTCGCCTTCGGGCGCAGATCCGAGAAGTCGAGGGGCGCGCCGAAGTACACGTCGACGGGGTGCGCCGCCGGCGCGAGCCAGTTCATGCGCCACTCACCGGGGATGCTCTGCGCCATGCCGAGCACGAACACGGGGATGACGTGCGCGCGCGTCGAGCCGAGCGCGACGCGGCCGGCCCCGGGCTGCGCCGGAAGGAACGCGTAGGGATCGTCGCCCTTGTTGCGTGTGCCCTCGGGATGGATGCCGAGCACCGTGCCGATATCGGGCCGATCGAGCTCCTCGATGCAGCGAGCCACCGAGTACGAGTTGAACGCGCGCTTCTCCTTGTCGCGCATCACGGGCGGGAACATCCGCATGCCGCTCATCGCGAAGTTCACCGCGGGCCCGAGCGGGTGGTCGTAGAAGAAGTTCTGCCGCACCGGGAAGAAGATCCGCTTCGTCAGCTTCGTGCGCCAGTAGAGGAGCGCGGTGATGGTGAAGAAGTCGAAGAACGAGCGATGGTTCGCGACGAGGAGGATCGAGTCCTTCTTGCCGAACGGCGCCAGGTTATCGAGACCGTGGATGTGGAAGCGCCGCGAGCCGCAGCTGTAGATGAGCGCGCCCATCACGACGCTGTTCCAGTTTGCCGAGAGCGGCGTCAGCGCGGGAGCGGCCAGCGCGTCGGCGATGCGGAACGCCGCGCGCTCGAAGCGCGAGAGCGGCGCGAGCTGCTCGGGGGTGGGGCGCACGGCCCGGTCATAGCAGCGTGCCGCATGACGATCGAGGGTGCCAGGTGTGCCAGGCGACGGCACAGCAAGACCCGAGGGTCGCGGGCACGCTGTGCCTGTGGAGAATAACTCATGCAGTTTCATAGTTTTGCATGCATGAGCCACGTTGGCCCAACGGTTGCTTATGGCACGCTCGGAGCCTGACCATCATGAAGATCCAAACCGCTTTCGTCCTCATCGCCGCCGTGACCGCTGCCGCTGCGACGGGCTGCGGCGCTGCGAGCGACAAGCCGGGCAACACCGGCAGCTCACGCGTGAGCCTCCACCGCTCGAAGGGATGCGGAGACCTCCTCTCCGATCTCAAAGCCGACGCGGCCTACAAGCTGAACAAGGGCATCGATCTCCAGATCGAGGGGATCCAGAAGTGCGTCGCACGCACGGGTGACGACCAGAGCTGCGCCTACGGCGGTTACGTCGGCGGCTATGGCTACGGCTACGGCGGCGGCGTCGCCGAGGGCGACTCGACCGGGGCGTTGCCTCCGGGCGCGCCCGTGCCGAGCGCCGGCGCGCAGGGCACCAGCGCCGGGACCGGCGGCGCGAGCAACGCGCCCGCCGACAAGGCGACGTCACACTCCGACACCAACAACCAGGTGAAGGGCGTCGACGAGGCCGACTTCGTGAAGACGGACGGCAAGAACCTCTACGTCATCCACGGCAACGCGTTCAAGGTGCTCCAGGCCTGGCCGGCGAACGACCTCAAGGAGCTCTCGTCGCTCGACATCGAGGGCACGCCCACCGAGATGTTCGTCGACTCGGGCAAGGCCGTCGTCTACTCCGAGGTCAACGGCGCGAGCCTCTACACCGCGACCGGCCTCACGCCGAAGGACTCCTACCAGGACTTCGCGTATGCGAGCGGCGGCGGCGGACCGGCGGTCCGCAATGTCGGCGCCCCCACCGACGTGGGCGGCGCGGGCGGCGCGGCTCCCTACCCGGGACCCGGCGGCGGCGGCACGATTCAGCAGTACGTCCCCTTGACGAAGATCACCGTGCTGTCGATCGACGGCGGCACGTCATCGGTCACGCGCGAGATGTACTTCGAAGGCAGCTACCTCGACTCGCGACGCGTCGGCACGCACGTCCGCACGGTCCTCTCCGGCAACGCTCACGGCCCGAAGCTGAAGTACAGCGTCTACGATCTCTACCCGCCGCAGGTCTATCCCGGTACCTCGACGCCGCCGAGCGGTCCGGATGCGCCGCCGACCAAGGACGGCACCGCAACCGGTACGGGCGGCGCGCCCAACACCCCCGTCGCCGATCCCGCGACGCCGGTCGCCAATCCGTATCCGCAGACGGGCACGGCGATGATCGCCGCGCTCGAGCAGCTCCGCAGCGTCAACCTCGCGTCGATCAACGCGAGCCAGCTCTCGGACTGGATCCCCAACACGTTCACGAAGAACGGCGGCGCGATCGCCGTGTCGACCGTCGCGTGCGAGGACTTCTACGTTCCCTCGACCGGCAGCACCGAGAGCGGCCTCACCGAGATCGCGAGCATCGACCTCGCGAACCCGACCGCGCTCGCCCGTGAGTCGGCCATCCTCGGCCGCGCCGAGACCGTCTACGGCAGCCAGGACACCATCTATCTCGCTGCGCAGGCCTGGGTCGAGACGCCCTACTCGTGGTCGGACGGCGGCGGCCCCGTCGCGACCTCCGGCAGCGGCACCGCCGGCAGCACCGGCAGCGGCACCGTGTCGGCGGGCAGCACGACGGGATCGAAGCCGCCCGCGCCGAAGCCGGCGCCCGCCGCCGCTGGCATCGGAGCGAAGTCGCTGCGTCCGCGCACCACCACCAGCGCCAAGCCGCTCGTCGTGACCGCGTGGGCGACCAGCAAGACGCACCTGCACAAGTTCGACTTCACCGCGGACGCGAACTTCCCGAACTACGTCGCGTCGGGCACCGTCGCCGGCAACGTGAAGGATCAGTTCTCGCTCGACGACAAGGACGGCTACCTCCGCGTCGCGACCAGCGAGAGCCGCATGTACCTCGACCAGGACGGCAAGTACCTCCAGCCGACCTTTCCGGGCGACACCACGGGCGCGCAGGATCGCCCGCAGAACGTCAATCACGTGTTCACGCTCGGCGTGAACGGCGGCTGGCTCGACCTCGCCGGCGACGTCGGTGAGCTTGCTCCGAACGAGCAGATCTACAGCGTGCGCTTCATCGAGGGACGCGGCTACGTCACGACCTTCCGTCGCGTCGACCCGCTGTTCGTCATCGACCTCTCGAACCCGAAGGCGCCCACCAAGGTCGCCGAGCTCACCATCTCCGGCTTCAGCGAGTACATGCACCCGCTCGACGCGACGCACCTCCTCACCATCGGCCGCGCGGCAGACGCCGCGGGCCACGTGCAGGGCCTCCAGCTCCAGATCTTCGACGTCGCGAACGCGGCCAACCCCATCGTCGCGCAGAAGTTCACGTACTCGAACGCGGAGTACGGCTACAGCGACGCGGAGCACGACCACAAGGCGTTCACGTACTTCGCCGACCAGGGCATGCTCGCCTTCCCGTACTACGGCTACACGCCCAACAGCAGCGCGCCCGATGGCGGCATGCACAGCTCGCTCGAGCTCTTCAAGGTCGACGCCGCCGCCGGCTTCTCGAAGCTCGGTAGCATCGACCACACGTCGCTCGTCGCGAGCTACCCCGGCGGCTACTGCGGCGGCTACTACGGTCCGCAGGTTCGTCGCGGCGTCTTCCTCGACAACTTCGTCTACAGCATCTCGTACGGCGGCGTCATCGCGAAGGACGCGAACGATCTGGGCGGCGTCGGCTCGAAGCTCGCGCTCAGCGCTCCGCAGGTGAACGACGGCTACGGTCCGTCGTGCGGCGTCGACGCTGCACCGCCGACGGGTGCCGCAACGACCGGCGGCGTGGCCACGGCGAAGTGACGCGCGGGCCGTGCGCTACGGCTTGTAGAGCTACGGCTTCGACGGGAGGAGACAGCCCGGGTTCAGGATGCCGCCAGGATCGAGACGGTCCTTGGCGGCAGTGAGCACGGCCTCGAAGAGCGGTGACCGCTCCTTCTCCCACCACGGTCGGTGCAATCGACCGACGGCATGATGATGGGTGATGGTTCCGCCGTGAGCGAGGAGTGCCTCGCTCGCGGCGGACTTGATCTTGGCCCACTGCTCGAGCTCGGCGCCGGGACGACCGGGAGCGACGAACGTGTAGTAGGGCGCGGGGCCGTCGGAGTAGACGTGCGTGAAGCGGCACGTCACGATCCCGCCGCCGCACGCGTCCTTCATCGCTGCGTCGACGGCCTTCGTGACCGCGTCGTGGAGCTTGGCGAAGCGGTCCCAGGTGCAGGCCGTTTCGAACGTGTCGCAGACGACGCCCATCGAGACGAGCGCGCTCTGGAGGTACGGAGCGTCGAGGAACGACTGCTTCCAGGTCGATGCGTCGTCGGCGTCGTGATCGATGGACGGCGGACGGTTGGTCGAAGGCGGCGGTGCAGGGATCGAGGACGCACGCGGCGCCATGGAGTTGACGACGTCGGTCGTGTACTTCGGCTCGTCGCCGTCACCGCCGAGGTCGGTGGCGATGGAGAGCGCACGCTCCATCCACGGCTCGACGGGGTGATCGGCGGACTCGAACGCGATCAGGAGCACGCTGGTGCCGTCGGTGACGACCTGGTGGAGCATCGCTTCGCCCGGGTCGAGGAGGCGGCAGTTCGACGGGTAGAGCCCCGACTGCGAGAGCATGCGCGCCGCAATGACCGCGTCCTCGAAGCGTGTAAAGTGCACGCTTGCCGAGGCGCGCCAGCGCGGACGCGGCTGAACGCGGAGCCAGGCCTCGGTGATGATGCCGAACGCGCCCTCGGAGCCGAGGACGAAGCGCTCCGGGCTGGGGCCGGCGCCGGACGCCGGAAGGCGCCGCGTCTCGAAGACTCCCGCGGGCGTCACCATGCGCACCGATTCCACGAAGTCGTCGATGTGCGTGTACAGCGTGGCGTAGTGACCGCCGGCACGCGTCGCGATCCAGCCGCCGAGGGTCGAGAGCTCGAAGCTCTGCGGAAAGTGACGGAGCGAGTAGCCGTGCGGGTGGAGCTGCTCGGCGATGCGCGGGCCGGTCGCGCCACCCTGTATGCGCGCGGCCCGCGACGTCATGTCGAACTCGAGCACCTTGTCCATGCGCGACATGTCGACGGAGGCGGTGCCGCGGAAACGACTGCCCGGTGCCGGCGCGAGCTCGGTGCCACCGACCACGCTGGTGCCGCCGCCGAACGGCATGAAGGCGATCGACTCCTTCTCGCAGAAGCGGAAGAGCGCCGTGATGTGCTGCTCCTCGGTGGGGTGGAAGACCCAGTCGGGAGCGGCGCTGAAGTCGCCGCGAAAGCCGCGGACGAGATCGCGATAGCCGCGACCGTAGGTGTGGACGGCGCGCTCGTGCTTGTCGGTGGTGCCGATGCTGCGGAGCTCGACTGGCGGTGCGTAGCGAGGCTCCGCCATCGTGACGGCGTCGAGCGAAGGCAGCGGGCTGGAGACCGGCGTCTTGCCGAAGACGGCACCCAGCCTCTCGCCGACCGCCTTGCGCGTGTCGTCACGAGGGAACTTGTCCTCGTAGCCCCAGCCCCAGTAGCTGCGTACGCGCGCCATGCCACCGAGCAGGTTACCAGAGGGCAGGCAGGCCCCGGCGATCAAAGGCCGCGCGTGGTACTCTGGGGGCTAGCGAAGGGCTAGGCAAGCTTGCGGGGGGCCCGGCATTTCGCGGAGATTTCGACCTTTTCATGCGCATCGTCGCCATGGCCGACACGCACCTGCAGCACGGCCTCGTGGTGCCGGACGGGGACATCCTCGTGCACGCGGGCGACATGCTGCAGCACGGCGGCCTCGACGAGCTCGCGCGTGCCGTCGACTTCCTGCGTGCTCTCCCCCATCGGATCAAGATCCTCGTGGCCGGCAACCACGAGGTCTGCCTCGAGAAGAGTCCCGCGAAGGCGCGCGCGCTCCTCGAAGGCTTCGTCTATCTCCAGGACGAAGCGGCGGTCATCGAGGGTCTCGTCTTCTACGGGAGCCCCTGGCAGCCCAAGTTCCGCATCTGGGCCTTCGGCGCGACGCGCGGCGCCGAGCTCGCGTCGAAGTGGGCGAAGATCCCGGACCGCGTGGACGTCCTCGTCACGCACAGCCCGCCGCACGGCTTTGGCGATCGCATCCAGTGGAAGGGCGAGGAGCGTCGGGTCGGCTGCGCAGATCTCCTCGCGCGTGTCCGCAAGGTGCAGCCCAAGCTGCATCTCTTCGGTCACATCCATCAAGACCGCGGGCTATGGAGCGACGGCGCGACGACGTTCGCCAACGTCACGACCGACAAGGGCACGCAGCCTGCGATGACGCTCGACCTCTAGAACGCGCTCTAGAACGAGACCTTGGGCGCGGCGGTCGACTCGGGCGAGGCCGCGAAGTAGACGCGCGGCTTGAACGGCGTGCCCGTCGCCTTGTTGACGACCTGACCGCGGATCTTGCCGAGCTCCGAGTTGTAGTCCTTCACCGACTCGTTGTACTGCTGCCGCGCGCGCAGAATGCGGTTCTCGGTGGCCTCGAGCTGCTTCATGAGGTCGGTGTACTGACCGTTGGCCTGGAGCTTCGGGTAGTTCTCGTTCGAGACGAGGAGGCGGCCGATGGCGCCCGCGCTGAGCTTGGCCTGCGCCTCCTCGAACGCCTTCATCTTCGCCGGATCGGTGAAGTCGTCGCCGGTCAGCTTGATGCTGGTGGCGGACGCTCGCGCCTCCGTGATCTTGGTGAGCGTGGTCTGCTCGTAGTTCGCGGCGGCCTTCACGGTGGCCACGAGGTTCGGAATGAGCTCGGCGCGGCGCTGGAGATCGGCGTCGAGGTCGGACCACTTCTGCTGGCAGACCTGGTCCTTCTCGACGAGCTGGTCGTACTTCTGACAGCCGGGGACCGCGAAGATTCCCGCGAGCACCACGATGAAGAGCTCGACTGCAGCAAGGATGCTTCGAACGCTCGAGACTTTGTCGGTCATGTCGCGGAGACCGTAAGGAGGATGCGGTTCCGATGCAAGGGGAGGCACCTCGTCTTTACCGCCGCATTCCTCGACACCGTTGAACCCCAGCCCCATCGATGGCACCTGAGACCGCGTGCGGGGCGACATCGACATCACGAAGCGCGCGCTCTTCGGCGCGCTCTGCCTGCACCTCGCCCTCGCCCTCGCCTTTCTCGTGGCGCCCCTCCAACCGCGTCCCTCCGCCGCGCCCGCCCCTCCCATCGATCCGTCGTACGAGGTGACGCTGGACGCCCCGCCATCCGCCTCCCCCTCATCCGCCCGCGCCCTCGCCTCCGCCCTCGCCTCCGCCTCCGCCCTCGCACCCGCACCCGCTCCCGCCTCCGCTCCCGCGCCCGCCCTCGCTCTCGCGCCCGCCCCCTCTCCATCCATCCCGCTCGTCCTCGCGATCGGCCCAACCCCCGCCGCACCGCGCATCGGCCTCGCGCTCGACGGCCCGAACACCTTCGCCACGGCCGCGCCCACCTCCGAAGCACCGATCGGCCCGCCGTCGCTCTCGCCTGCTTCGCGTCCTTCTTCTCCCTCCTCCTCTTCTGCGTCTGCCCGCGCGACAGCGCTCCTCCGCGATCCGGCCCGCGCGCGCGAGCGCGATCTCGGCCTCGGTCCCGAGGGCCCGGTGTTGCGCGCGCTCGGCGATGCCACGACCGCGAGCTTCGCGCCCATCAAGGGTCGCGCCGTCTTTCGCGCCGTCGCGGACGGCACCGGCATGATCGTCGGCATCGAGGTCGTCGACTGCGACGGCGGTCGTGCGGGCTGGGCGAATGCCGCCGAGCTGGCGCTCGATGCGCTGAAGGGCAAGAAGCTCCGCATGCCGAGCACGGCGACGCGCGCCACCATGCGCATCGAGATCGTCTCCGAGATGAAGATGCCGAGCGGTCATGATCCCGGCGTCGACGTCTCGATCCTCGGCGTGCCGATCACGAAGGGTGACGGCAAGCAGGCCACGCAGGTGCGGATCCTCGATCCGCTGTCGCTCAACGCGTTCGCCCTCGGAGGTGACCCCGTGGACATCGGAGCGAAGGCTCGACGCGTCGTCCGCAGTCGGCTCCTGGATTCCGAGGTCCTCTGACGTGCGACCGCTCCTCAACGTCGACGGCGGCGAGCTCGACGACGAGCCTCTCGAGCTCTACGCGCTCGCGGATGTGATCCACGTCGCCTGCGGCGGCCACGCCGGGGACGACGCGTCGATGGAACGCGTGACCCGTGCCTGCGCCGCCGTGGGAACGGGCGTGGGTGCGCATCCGTCGTACGAAGATCGCGAGGGCTTCGGCCGGCGGGCGCAGAGCATCGCGCCGGCCGCGCTCGCCGACTCCATCGCGTCCCAGTGCGCACGCCTCCGCGTCGTGGCCGAGCGCATCGGGATCACGCTCACGTCGATGAAGCCGCACGGTGCGCTGTACCACGCCGCCAACACCGACGAAGCGCTCGCGCGCGCGTGTGTCGAAGGCTCCGTGCGCGCGCTGGGCTCGGCGATCGCGGTGGTCGGCCCGGCGAGCGGCGCGCTGGAGAGGGCGGCGCACGAAGCAGACGTGAGCTTTCAGCGTGAAGCCTTCGCCGATCGCGGCGTGCGTGCCGGCGGCGCTCTCATTCCGCGTGGCGAGCCGGGCGCGCTGGTGATCGATCCGTCGATCGCAGCCGCCCGCACGCGCGAGCTCGTCGCGCGCGGCGACGTCGACACGCTCTGCATTCATGGCGACACCCCAGGTGCGGTGCTCATCGCGCGCTCGGTGCGCGCTGCGCTCGGCCCGAAGACGCCGGCCGCTCCGTGAGCGTGGTCATCACCCGGCTCGGCGACCGCGCGCTCCGGTTCCCCCTCGCGCCCACCCACGATCGCCGCGCGCTCCTCCACACCCTCCGCGCCCTCGACGGCGTCATCGACGTGATCCTCGCGGAAGACACCGGCGCCATCGTCCTGGCCACCCCCTCCCTCGCTCCCGCGCTCGCTCCCGCCCTCGCTCTCGCTCTCGCCCTCGCCCCCGCTCTCGCCCCCGCTCCCGCTCCCGCCCACCACACCATCCGCGTCCTCTACGACGGCGACGACCTCCCTCTCATCGCGGCCGCCACCGGCCTGTCGATCGACGCCGTCATCGCGCTCCACGCGGACCGTGACTACGAGGTCGCGATGCTCGGCTTCCTCCCGGGCTTCGCGTACCTCCGCGGCCTCGACCCGCGCCTCGTCCTGCCACGATGCTCGCAGCCGCGAACGCGCGTACCGCCGGGCAGCGTCGCCATGGCTGCAGAATACACGGGCATCTACCCGTTCGCGTCGCCGGGCGGCTGGAACCTGCTGGGTCGCGCCGTCGAGCACCGAGCCTTCGACGAGCGCGGCGCGACGCTGGCGCTCGGCGATCGCGTGCGCTTCGTGCGCGAGGCAGGCGGCGCGCCGGTGGCGGTAAGCCACGACCCGGCGCTGCACGCACCGCAAGAGAGCGTTCCGCGCGTGGGACTCGAGGTGCGCAGGGTGGCAGGCCCGGCGATCGTCGTCGACGGCGGGCGTGTCGGGCACATGCACGAGGGCGTACCGCACGGCGGCCCGATGGTGCCGGCGCGGCTCGCGCGCGCGAACGGCGCCGCCGCGAACCAGCGGGGCGCGGCCGCGATCGAGATCTACGGGAGGCTCGAGGTCGTGGCGCGCGGCGGGAGCGTGACCGTCGGGGACGACGCCGGCGGACGGCATGTGCTCGGCGACGGCGAGGGGATGGTCGTGGCCACCGAGGGGCGCACGCGCGTGAGGTACCTCGCGGTGCGCGGCGGGATCGGCGTACCGGTCGTGCTCGGTGGGAGAGGGACGCTGCTCGTGGCGGGGATCGGTGGGTACTGCGGGCGGGCGCTGCGGCGGGGGGATGTGCTCGAGAGCGAGAGCGAGAGCGAGAGCGAGAGCGAGAGCGAGAGCGAGAGCGAGAGCGAGAGCGGGGTGATCGAGGTCGACGTGCTCGATGGGCCCGATGGGGAGGCGCCGATCCTGGAGGCGGTCGGGCGCGGGGTCTTTCGGATCAGCGCGCAGTCGGACCGGATCGGGACACGGCTCGAGGGCGATGCGCTGCCCGCGCATTCCATGCATCATGCACGTGATCGGGCGCCGTCGCGGCCGATGGTGGCCGGGGCCATCGAGCTCACGCCGGCGGGGCTCGTGGTGCTCGGGCCCGATCATCCGACGACGGGCGGCTATCCGGTGATCGCCGTCGTGACGACACGCGCACTCGGGCGCCTCCTCGCACGGCCCATCGGCGCCCGCGTGCGCTTCGTCAGGATCGCGTCGATCTCGATGTAGGTGCGACGTAGGCCTCGTCCGCACACTGTCGTTGTTTGGCGACAAAGCTACGGAGACTTGCCCCCTCCGCGCACCCTGCCGTAAGTCCGTACGCGCATGAGAACGCCTCCTCTCGCTGCTCTCGCGTTCCTGGTCGCGTTGCCCTGTGCGGCCGCGGGCACGGCCTGCAACGGCAACACCTCGTCGCGTTCCGACGACCGCGCACCGGCGGTGTCGACGAGCTCGGTCACCGTGCGTCCCGCCGTGGCATGGCCCGCGCTGAGCACGGTCGACGACGGCGCTCTCCTCTCTCTCTCCCGGAGCGGCGGCCGGAGCGATCGCGAGATCCGCGCGCTGATCGCTCGCTCTCCGGTGCCCGTCCTCGCTCCCCGCGATCTCCAGCTCGCAACGCCCACGCTCGTCGTCGAAGGCGAGTACTT
>JAYTZB010001265.1:0-1535 GCA_043742085.1 Polyangiaceae bacterium | reverse complement strand
ATCGCGGCGCGAAGGGTTTGCGGGGTGTGGGTCTTCGGCTCGGTCGGGCGCGGCGAAGAGCGACCCGACTCGGACATCGATCTCGCGGTTCTCTGCGACCCCGCGCTCGGCCTCGAACGCGCGATCGTGATGGATCAGGTCGGCCGGGTCCTTGGACGTGACGTCGACCTCGTCGATCTGCGGACCGCTCCGCCCGCGCTCGCGTGGGAGGTCCTCACGACGGGCCGAGTCGTCGACGAGCGCGATGAGCTCGCCGTCGAGGGCTTCGTTCGCGCGGCGCGCTACGCCGCCGAAGACGACGAGCAACGCTCGCGCATGGTCTTGCTCGCCCAGGTCGGCCAGGTCGGCGGAGCCGATCGGTGACCGTTCGACCGGCCGTCGTCCTCGCGCGACTCGCCCATCTCGGTGAGGTCATGGTGCAGCTGCAGCGCCTCCGCGCCCTGTCCGCCGAAGAGCGCGCCGACCCGCTCCGGCGGCTCGCGGCAGAGAGGGCGCTGCACGTCGCGATCGAAGCCGTCCTCGACGTCGGACACCACCTCCTCGCGGGTCGCGGCCATCCCATCCCCGCGACCTATCGAGAGGTCGTGCCCGCCCTCGTCGCGCACGGGATCCTCGCGATCGAGGTCGGAGCCCGGCTCGAAGGGATGGCGGGGATGCGCAACATCCTCGTGCACGACTACGTCCACGTCGACCCGACACAGGTGTGGGCCGTCGTCGACCAAAAGCTCGGTGATCTCCAGGACGTCCATGCGGCATTCGCCGCTCTCCCGGAGCTCGGTCGCCGCGCGCGCAGCTAGCGTGCAGTCTTGCTCGCGAGCTCCGCCTCGAGGGCGGCGACACGCGCGAGGGCCGCTTCCTTCGCCGCCCGCTCCTCCTCCTTGGCGGCCCGCTCGGCTTCCTCTGCGGTAAGCCAGAAGGCGCTCGCGCCGGCGTCCTCCGCGATTCGAAGTCGGCGGCCTTCGTCGACGGCCACGAGGTACCCGCCGACGGCGTCGGACCGCACCGGCCCTTCTCCGGCGTACACGCGCGTGAAGGTGCCGTCCGCGCCGCGGCTCCACACCTGGAGGCGGAAGGGCCCGCCGTGGCTGGCCGGGCCGGCGAGCAGCGGGTCGAAGATCCAGAGCTCCCGCGTCCCGCTCGCCGCATACTTGTCGGGCGCGACCACGTAGTCCTTGTGTGGATTCGTCTCGCTCACCACCTCGACTGCAAGGAGCGGCGCCACGTGGCCGAGCTCCCACGTGCGCAGGCTCCTCAGCCCCGCGCCCTCGGGCGGCGCGGGTGACAGGACACAGACGTCCGGATCCACGCCGATCCGCGGGTTCGCTTCGTCCCATCGGACCGCGAGGTTGCGCGCGACCTGCACGCGCCCCGAGCGCGACGCCCATGCCACGAGGAGCGCCTTGAGAAACGCGACGACCTCGTCGTGCAGCACGGACTCCGGCATGGTCTCCTCGGTCAGCTCCCAGCCGGGTCGCGCAGGCCCCACCGCGTAACGAATGCTGGTCGTCGCGGGTAGCGTGGCCATCGGGAGGAAG
>JAYTZB010001264.1:0-1507 GCA_043742085.1 Polyangiaceae bacterium | reverse complement strand
TCGCCAGTGAGAAGAACGAGCGCGCCGCCCGCGAGCGCGTGCCCGGTGCACGCGACGACGAGCGGGATGCCGACGCCGTAGAGCTTCATGAGCAGCTCGGATCCGCGGCGCAGCAACGCCTTCGCGTTGTCGGGCCCGCTCATCATCACCTTGAGATCGAACCCGGCGCAAAACCGCTCGGCGCGCCCGACGAGGACGATCGCCGAAGCTTCCTTCTCCGCGCGCACGAGCGCCGCGAGGAGCCCATCGATCATGGCATCGGAGAGCGCATTGGCCTTTCCGTCGTCCATGCGGAGCACGGCGGTGGAACCTTCGAGCGTGTAGGTGAGGGGATCGGTGGTCACGCCCCGAGGTTAGCCGACGCGGCCGCGAAGCGGACGCGGATCGCGACGGCGAAGGCGCAGGCCGGCCGCAGGCGAAGGCCGAGGCGCACGCCGCGCTGGGCAGCGCGCCGAACGTGCGAAACCGCGGTGCGACCCATCCGCGCGAACAGCCGTCGCCGGTTGCCGCCGCGCCGCGCCGCGCCGCGCCGCGCTGACCCGCCACGTCGTCCCGGGCCGCCTCGCCTCGCCTCGCCAGTCGCGCTTCCTCGCTCGCGACCTCGGTGGCCCTCCCTGGACCCACCGTTCCGGCGGCGGAGCGGCGCAAGATTGCGGCTCCTCCGAGCCATGTACCGGTCCGTATTCTGACATGTGCAACCGGAGACCTCCCTGACACTTCAAACCGAGGACATCCCTGACACTTCGCTTCGATCTGCCAAACGTCCCTTCGATGGTCTGAACTCCACCTTGCCGTCACGCTCACAGAGCACTCCGATGGTGAGAGCGCCGAAGACGACGTCCCAATGAGTGTCGTCGTAGCGAACCTCGACGTCTTCGTGCGCCAGCGCGGTGCTGATGCAGATCAGTCGCTTGTCCCACGTCATTCGCCCCTGCTTGTCGATCCCGATCTGGCGATTCCAAGGTGCGTCACCGTTCACGCGCATCAGCGGTCGCGGATACCGCCGTGGAGACTTCTCGAACATCGTCAGCGGCGGTTTCTGGCCAAGTGCTTCGTGAGGTCGCACGTCGTTGTACTCGCGACGAAAGACGTCGAAGCAACGCTGCTGGGCTCGCAAATCGGCTCGCGGCGGCTTCGTGGTCTCGGCCTCGAGCGTCCGATGAAATCTCTCTTGCCGTCCGTTCTCCTGCGGCTTGCCAGGAGTGATGCGCTCGACGCGAATGCCGAGTCGAATCCACCAAACGGACAGCTTGGTGAGCCCGCCAGCGCCGACGGAAGCGAATGGAGGTCCGTTATCTGACCGAATTGCCGCGGGCAACCCGAACTCCTGGGATGCGGAGTCGAAAATGCGTTGCACTTCGCTGCCTTCAGGATCGAGCACGCCCTCGCATCGGATCAGATAGCGCGAGTGCGCGTCGATGATCGTGAGCGGGTAACAGCGCAGACCATCCGCGGTTGCGAACTGCCCTTTGAAGTCGACGCACCACGTCGCGTTGGGGCCCGTGAC
>JAYTZB010001263.1:0-10060 GCA_043742085.1 Polyangiaceae bacterium | reverse complement strand
GCGCGGTCACTGGAGGAGCTGATCCCGGCGCTCGTCAGGCGCATCGCGTGGGCGGGTGACCGTCATCGCGGCACCGTGCGTCTCGAGCTCGGCGCCGGTGCGTATGCCGGCACCACGGTGACCGTGCATGCTGACGGAGGACGCGTCCGCGTCGAGATCGGCGGAAGCGAGGGACCCGAGCTCGATCGCCTGCGCGCGCGCCTCGATGCGCGCCTGCGCGGTCACGGGCTCGACGTGGAGAGCGTCACGTAGGCCGGCTCGCTGGAGGGAGCACCAACGAGGCCCGCGACGGAGGGATTGGAGCGCCGGCGCCAGATGAAGCCGTCGAGCACGTAGTGCGTGAGCTGCGGCAGCGCGAGGAGCGGGACGATGACGAGCTTCAACGCGCCGACGTCCCAGCCCTCGCCGAAGAGCCAGCCGTGGTCGTGCCAGACCGCGCGATCCCAGACCAGCTCCTCCGCGAACGCGACGAGCCACAGCGCGCCGAGATAGACGAGAACGTTGCGGGTGAGGCGCTGCGCAAGTGCGGGAGCGGGAACGGGAGCGAGCGCGGGTGCTGGAGCGGGGGAGCGCGTGCGGGTGTGGACGTAGACCAGCGCGAAGTACGGGATGCCGTGCATGAAGACGTTCGTCACCGTGAAGGCGTAGTCGGAGTCGAAGGCGACGATGCCCACGTACCAGGCGGCGGCAGTGGTGACGACGACCACGTCCTTGCCGGGGTTGGCGGTGCCGCGACTCCAGAGGACCGCGGCGCGCACCGCGTACGCCGCGAGCGCTGCGACGTAGAGGACGGTCGCCAGCGGCATCACGAACGAGGGCAACGCGACGACGTCGTTCGGGACGAACCACGAGAACCGGCGCGGAAGATGCGTGTGCCAGTGCAGCAGCGGCCAGACCGTAGCCGCATAGATGGCGGCGGTATCGATCACGCGTCCGATGCGTCCGCTCTCTCTCGCGCGCGCGCGATACAGCGACACCCACCCGTATTGCTGTCGCACGAAGTGGAAGATCGCCAGGTAGGCAAGGGCGCGCCAGAACGCCAGCTCGCCCACCGCGAACAGCGCGACGCTCGCCGCGAGGCCGAGCATCGGAACGATCGCGAGGAGCCACGGCCGCGCACGCCGCTCCGCCGGATCGAGGTACGTGCGGAACGCCGTCGACCAGACGTGCGCGACGTCACACAGGATCACCGCGGGGATCCACGCCCAGCCCGGCGTCTCGTCGTGGAGGATGCCGGTGAGCGCGCCCACGCCGAGCGCGCCGAACGAGACCGCCGCGCTGCCCAGGAAGACGGCGAGGTCCACGTTGCGCGAGAACAGCCACACTGGTCCGCGCTTCACGGCCTCAGACTACTACGGCTACGGCGTGGCTCGGATCGCCGCGAGGGCCTCGTCGGCAGCACGGATGCCGTGATGGAAGGCCTCCTCGAACAGCGCCACGCCGCTGAGATCGGTATGCGCGAAGTGGATGCCTTGCACCGGACGCGCGGCCGCTGCCCGCGCACCGCCGAAGACGAACCCTGGCGACGGTCGCACCATGGCATGGCCCCAGCGCACCACGTCGACGCGCGTGGTCACCTCCCGGATGTCGGGATGCGCGGTCTCGAGATCGGTGAGCGCGACGTCGGCCCACTCGTCGCGACCTGCAGCGTAGAGACGACGTCGCGCGGCCCGCGGATCCTCGTCGCATAGCGGGTGGTAGTACGTCAGCACCGTGGGCCCGTGGTCGCGCCCGGTCTGATGGGTCGCGACGACATAGCCGAGCGAGGGGCTGTCGCGGAGGACGTTGTCCCACGCCATCAGCTGTCCGTGTCCGCGCTTTCCCGCCTTCGGTCGCGCGGAGAGCGTGAGGTTCGCCACCATCCACGCGCCGTACTGGAATGCCCCGAGATGCGCGGGCGGCGCGTCGCGATACGGCCGCACCACGGCTCGCGCCACGAACTGCGGCGCGGCGAAAACGACACGATCCGCATGGATTCCGACAGCGCGCGGCGGCGCTCCGATGGCCACCACGTCGACGCCCGCCCTGCCGGTCTCGCCGTTCGTCGTCGGAGAGACGTCGGCGACGGCGAGGCCGAGACGAAGCTTCGAGCGCAGCTTCTCCTGCAGCTTCGAGACGAGCCAGCCATTGCCGGCCGGCCAGGTGAGCACCGGCTGCGGCTCGCGTCCCGGACCGACCAGCCGCGAGGCGTGGTAGTGGATGCCCGCCCACGCGCTCGTGTGCGCGGCGCGGGCGCCGAAGTCGTCGCGGCAGGCGTAATCGACGAGCCAGCGCAGTCGCTCGGAGGTGAGCTTTTCGCGCGTGAGCCATTCGGCGATGCTCGTCCGGTCGAGCGCCGTGAGGTCGGCGTCGTCCGAGCCTTGCGAGGTGGGGACGGCGAAGGCGCGCCTGCCTCGCGCGTCCTTCAACGCCGCGTAGCCCTCGATGATGGTCTTGAAGCGGGCGAGCTGCTGCTTGTCGTCGGCCGACTCGCCTTCGTGGAGGTAGAGGCCCTCGTGCCACTGGCCGCCCGCGAAGATCCGCTCCTGCGGCTCGCGGCACTGGATCTCCTCACGGAACACGGGCTCGCCGGCGGCATCGGTCGCCTCGACGAGGTCGAGCTCGCGAAGGAGGTCGAGCAGATCGGTGTTCTCCTTCATCGGCGCGGTGATGTAGTGCGCTCCCCACGGATATGCGCTCGTGCCGTTGCTGCCGCTGCGCGCGGTGCCACCGGCGGCGGTGTCCAGCTCGAGGATCACGAAGTCCTCGTAGCCCTTCGCGAGCAGACGTCGCGCCGCCGACAGCCCGGCGATGCCGGCGCCCACGATCACGATGCCCGCGCGCTCCCATCGGTCTGCGGCAATGACCGGAGGTTTGTCGTCGCGCACGCGGTGCCCGAGCCGATCGGGCTCGAAGGCGAGCTCGCCGTCGGGCACGCGCTTCTTCGTCTTGCACGCAGCGAGCGCGAGCGGCGACCCGAGGAATGCCGCGAGCATCTCGCGCCTCGTGAGGCTCACGCTCAGTCCGTGGCGGAGGCGACCCAGGCCTCGCCTCGAACGAAGGTCACGCCGAGCACGAGGAGCACCACCGCTCCGACGACACGCACCATGCCGGGGCGCTCCACGCGCACCACGAATGTCGCCGACAGCGCGACCACCGCATTGACCGCGCCCGCCGCCACCGACGTCCGCACCAGCCCGAGCCGGGGCACGAGCACCAGCGGAAACAGCAGCGACGCTGCGAGCGCGCCGACGTAATCGTACGCAAGCGCCCGAGCCACCACGTCCCCGAAGCTCGCGCTCTTCCTCGCGCCCTCGGTTTCGCTGCCGCTCCTCCTCAGGATCTTCACGAGCAGCGGCAGCTCCACGCCGACGAGCGCCCCGACGAGGAACACCACCGCGTACAGCGCCGGCCGCAACGGCACGTGCGCCGCGACGCCCGCGAGCAGCACCGGCACCGAGAGCCCGCCGACGAGCGCGAGCGCCAGCTCCGCCTGGACGTAGCGTGACGGGGCGCGTGCCTCCAGGCTCTTCGACACCCAGGCTCCCACGCCCATGGCGAAGAGGTACGTGCCGAGCACGAGCGAGAACTGGAGGACCGCGTCGCCGAGCAGGTAGCTCGCGAGCGTCCCACAGAGCAGCTCGTACACGAGCGCGCACACCGCGACGACGAGCACGTTGCCGAGGAGGACGCGCTCGCGCGCCACGACGGTCATCCGTGGATCGCGGACGAGACGATCAGCGCGATGCCGATGATCACCGACGCGATGATGATCGCGAGCGCCGTGTTCTGGTCCTCCTCGATCTCCTTACGCAGCGAGAAGGGCGTCACCTTCACGATGATCAGGAAGGCGAGCGCGAACAGCAGGATGCCGAGTGTGCTGAACGCGAGCGCCGCGAGCAGCGTTTTTCCCATCGCTTCGATCTGCATGCATTATCTCCGTTTCGGCGTCCTGGGCTGGTTCGCAGCGCGTCCGGTGGGCTCGGGGAGCAGGCGCTTTCCGAAGGCGCGCGCGATCACGCCCGGCGGCGTGTACGTGCCGAGCGACCACGTGATCTCGTCCCTGGTCGACTCGCGCGAAAGCATGTGCGGAGCGCGGACGTAGTCCCGGCCCTCGGAGACATCGCCCACGGTGACCTCCCACGGCAGCTCGCCCGCGGCCCATTCGACGCGCGTCTTGCCGCTCGACAGGAAGCGATAGGTCTCGCCGCCCAGCTTCGCGCTCGTTTCTTCGGACTCCTCGACCCGACCCGCTTCGACGGGCTCCACGAGGTTCCAGTGGCCGTCGCTCACCACCAGCCAGCGTAGGCCTTCGGCCGGCGCATGGAGCACGTACTCTTCCCAGGTGTAGCGCTCGCCTTCGACCCTGATGCTGCGATGCACGATGCCGATGACGCGGTAACGAGCCTTGTCGACCTCGCCCTCGTCGCCCACCGCGAGCCACAGCTCGACGCCCTTCGGCGTGGGACCGCCGGGGGCGGGCAGGAAGCGCGGACGCTCGGCGCGCGGGCGCAGACCGAGGTCGGAGAGCATCATCCGTCGACCGACGAACACGTCGGGCTCGCCGGCGCGCTCGCCGGCGCGCTCGCCGTAATCGATGGTGGCGGTCTCGCCGCTCGCCGAAGAGAGGTCGGCGTAGCGGTACGTTCGCGGTGCTTCGGGGACGTCGCCCCAGCGCGCGACGCGCGTCGCCCGGCCGCGCTCGACCACGACGAAGCCTGTATTCAGGGCACTTCCGACGTCGAGAGCATCGTAAGCCGGCGCCATCGGCCGCTCGAAGAAGAGCGTGAACGTGCCGAGCGCCTCGGCGAGGAAGCCCTGACGGCCGTCATCGAACACGAGGGTCCACTCGTTCCAGAGGCCGCCGCCGTCGCTTCGCACGCACGTGCGCCCTGCGAGCACGAACGGCGCCTGGCGAAGCTTGCCGCGCGCGCCCAGCTCGAGGACCGTCGACGCCTCGACCATCGACGACGCGCTCACGTGCCACGCCCGATCGCGTGACCGCGCTCGATCACGCGGACATCGACGCGCAGGCCTGCGCCTGCGCCACCGAGAGCGCGCTCGATCTCCTGCGCCCACGGAAACTCCGGGCGCGGCCTGCAGCAATACAGGTTGAACGACGCTGCGCCGTGCTCCGGGTACGTGTGCACCGAGAGATGAGACTCGGTGAGCAGGTAAAGGCCGGTGACGCCGCCCTCACCACCGAACTTGTGCCACGCGCCTTCGCCGACGACGCGGAGCTCCAGCCGCACGAGGACCGTCTCGAGCAGCGCTCGCACCACCGCCAGATCACGCAGTGCATCTGCGCGACATCCCTGGGCGTCGACGAGCCATTCGGTTCCGAGAGTCATCGCAGGCTACGCGCGCGAGGCTACCCCCTCGCGTCCGTAGCGAAAAGCTCCTATCGTCGGCCCCGCCATGGCGGTCGCGACTGGACCCTGCCCGAACTGCGGCTCGTCGATCGAGTTCCGCGCCGGCTCCTCGCTGTCGCTCGTCTGCAAGTATTGCAAGCACGTCGTGGTCCGCACGGACCGCGACATGAAGAATCTCGGTCGCGTCGCCGACGTGACGTTCTCCGACGCCGCGCTCTCGCCTGGTGATCGCGGGACGTTCCGCGGGCGCTCCTTCTCGATCGAGGGGCGACTCGTCCTCCAGCATCCCGCCGGCGGGACCTGGGAGGAGTACTACGCGGTCTTCGACGGTCGTAACAACGCGTGGATCAGCGAGGCGCAGGGCTTCTGGCAGGTGGTGACCGCCGAGCCGATCGCCGCTCCGCCGCTCCAGTCGCTCGCTCCCCAGATGCAGGTGCCGCTCGGCAACCGCGGCATCTTCGTGGTCGGCGAGAAGAACGAAGGGACGTTCCTCTCCGGCGAGGGCGAGCTGCCGTTCGCGGCCGCGCCCGGGACCAAGCGCTACTTCGTGGATCTCTCGGCGGCGGGCGGCGGCTGGGCATCGATCGACTACGGCGACGGCACGACACCGCCGCAGGTCTTCGTCGGCGTGCAGACGACGTTTGCCGAGTTCCAGATCCAGGAGCGCGGCGGCGACCGACCGGCGGTCCGCGTCGCTACCGAGGCGATCAAGTGCGGGAGCTGCGGGGCGCCACTTCCCGTGCTCTCGCCCGGCACCGAGCGCGCCGCATGCGTTCATTGCAACGCCATCACCGACGTAAAGCTGCAGCAGGTGGTCGCGCAACAGGCGGCGTCGCGCGACAAGCCGTCGATCGAGCTCGGTCGCAAGGGCGTGCTCCCCGTTGCCGATGCGCGAGGCGTCATCGGCGCCGAGTGGACGGTGCTCGCCTATGTCGAGCGCTCGACCGGCGCGCCCTTCAGCGACGAGTTCTTCGGCTGGCAGGAGTACCTCCTCTACAACCTGCAGCACGGCTATCGCTGGCTCGTCTTCGACGAGGGGATGTTCTATTACATCACGCCGCTCGCCGCCGGCGACATCGACGCCAGCCGCGCGCCCACGTTCGTGCGCCGGAACAACATCCACTACCGGCAGCGGAACGCGCAGACGGCGCGCGTCGACTTCGTGCTCGGCGAGCTGTACTGGAAGGTCGAGGTCGGCGAGACGGTCTGGGCCGAGGACTACGAGAACGGCCGCGAGCTCGTCTCGAGCGAGAAGAACGCGAACGAGATCAGCTGGTCGTTCGGCGTCGTGGTGCCGACGCCGGTGATCACGCAGGCGTTCGGCTACCAGCCGAAGGCGAGCGCGTACGGCGCAGAGCAGCCCTCGTTCAGCGGCGGCACCGGGACGAAGGCTTCTCCCGCGCTGATCATCGCCATCATCGTGATCGTGCTCATCGTGTTCGCGATGGCGTCGTGCGGCTCGTGCCTCGAGGGCGGCAGCGACTCGGGCTTCAGCAGCAGCGGCGGCGGCGTTCGAGGCGTCGGCGGCAGCTCGAGCGGCGGCTTCGGCGGGAAGTAAGTGGGGGAGCTCCTCCTCTACGTGACGGTGGTCCTCGTCGCGACGTGCGGGCTCGTCTACGAGCTCGTGGCGGGCGCGGTCTCCACGTACCTGCTCGGTGACTCGGTCACGCAGCTCTCGACGGTCATCGGCGTTCACCTCTCCGCGATGGGGGTCGGCGCGTGGCTCTCGAAGTACGTCGAGGAGCGCGTCGCCGAGCGCTTCGTGGATTGCCAGATCGCGGCGTCGTTCGTGGGCGGCCTGGGCGGTCCCATCCTCTACCTGACCTTCGCGGAGAGCTCGCACGTGCGGCTCGTCCTCTATCTCCTCGTGGCGTCGACGGGCATCCTGGTCGGGGCGGAGCTCCCGCTCCTCATGCGCGTGCTGAAGCGTCGCGTGGCCTTCAAGGACGTCGTCCCGCGCGTGCTCTCGCTCGACTACGCGGGCGCGCTCGTCGGGGCGCTCGTGTTCGCGCTCGTGCTGCTGCCGAACCTCGGCATCCTGCGCACCGGGATCGTGTTCGGGATCCTCGGCGTGCTCTCGGGTCTTTGGGGCACGTGGGTGCTCGGCACTTCGCTCGAGCCGCGACCGCTACGGATCCGAGGCCTGGTCGCGCTGGTGGTCCTGGGCGGCGCGCTGGCGGGCTCACAGAAGATCGTGCAAGTCGCCGACGAGGCGCTGCTCCTGCATCCCGTCGCGTTCACCAAGCAGACGCAGTACCAGCGCATCGTGCTCACGCAGGCGAGGAGCGGAGTGAGCTTGTTCCTCGACGGGAACCTGCAGTTTGCATCGATCGACGAGTACCGCTACCACGAGGCGCTCGTTCACCCGGCGTTCGCGGTGGCGAAGAGGAAGGAGAACGTGCTCGTACTGGGCGGCGGCGACGGGCTCGCGGTCCGCGAGATCCTCCGTCATCCCGAGGTGAAGTCCGTCACCCTGGTCGATCTCGATCACGGCATGACCGATCTGGCGCGCGAGCTGCCGCTGCTGCGCGCGCTCAACGAGAGCTCCCTCTACGACCCGCGCGTGCGCGTCATCAACGACGACGCAATGGTCTGGATCACCGAGGACCACCCCGACATCCCGAAGACGTTCGACGTGGTCATCGTCGACTTTCCGGACCCGAACAACTTCGCGCTCGGGAAGCTCTACACGGTTCGTTTCTATCGCCTGCTACGCGAGCGCGTCGCCGATGGCGGCGTGGTGTCCGTACAGAGCACGTCGCCGCTCGTGGCGCGCCGCTCCTTCTGGTGCGTCGTGCGATCCATCGAAGCGGCGGGCTTCGTGGCGCGTCCGTACCATGCGCTGGTCCCGTCGTTCGGCGAATGGGGCTTCGTGCTGGCCGCGCGTGAAGCGCTCCCGCTCCCCGCGCACGTCCCGGCAGGCCTGCGCTACCTCACGGATGGAACGGTCGCGTCGCTCTTCGACCTCGCCCCCGACATGTCGTCGGTGCCGGTCGAGGTGAACCGCCTGAACAACCAGATGCTCGTCCGGTACTACGAAGAAGAATGGTCCCGCTGGGCCCGCTGAGGATCAGGCTTCGTCGAGGACGCGCATCACGTTGTCGTGGAGAATCTTGCCGACCGCGGTGCGTGTGAAGCCTGCGGCGAGCATCGCGTCGGTGAGGAGCGGGAGGCCGCGCGGATCCTTCAGCGGTTTGGTCGGGACGATGAAGCCGTCCCAGTCGCTGCCGAGCGCCGCTGCGTCCTCGCCGACCACGTCGACGATGTGCTTGAGGTGCTTCACCACCGGCTCGAGGCCGTCGCCGCCGACGAAGCGCGGGCAGAAGATCACGCCGACCACGCCGCCCTTGTCGGCGACCGCCTTCAGCTGCGCGTCGTCGATGTTGCGCCAGTGCTCGAACGCACCGAGCACGCCGGTGTGGCTCACGATGGGCGGCTTCCTCGCCACGGCGCACGCATCGAGGAAGCCTTGCTTGTTGACGTGCGCGAGATCGACGAGCACGCCGCTCTGCTCGCACGCCTCGACGAGCTCGTGACCCCATCGCGTCAGGCCCGCCTCGTCGTTACGACCCTTGCCGTACGCGGGGAAGCCGGCCTCGTTGGCCGAGAAGTGGAGGAGACCGATGTAACGAACGCCGCGTCGCGCGAACGCCGCCACGTTGTCGAGATCGCCCTCGAGCGCGTGAGCGCCCTCGATCCCGAGCAGCGCTGCGAGCTCGCCAGCGCCGTTCGCGGCCCGGATCTCGGTCGCCTTCCGCGCCAGCCGCAGCGCGCCGGGCTTCCGCGCCATCTGCGCATCGAGCGCGTCGATCTGCTCGTGGACGATGCGCGCCATGCCCTTCACGCGGTCGGCGAGCGGCAGCGACACCAGTCCGAAGAATTGCGCGCCCATTCCGCCCTCGCGCATGCGCGGCAGGTCGACGTGGCCTCCGAACGCCGCCATCGGCAACGGTGCCTCGTGCATCTTGTGGAGGTCGTAGCCCGTCCACCGGGACCACATCAGCGTGTCAGCGTGCAGATCGATGGGCGGATGTTCCGCGTGGAGGGCACGCGCCTCGTCGGAGCCGAGCATCGAGGAAGGCTGCGCCGGCGGAGACGAAACGTCCACGATTTTCGGGTCCAAACGACCATTCTTGATATTTCCGATGCGACAATTACATTGGGCTCGTGCTGAGGCTCTCGAACCGCGCCCGCTACGCCGTCCGCGCGCTCTACGACCTCGCGTTCGGCGACCTCGAGGTCGCCGGCCAGGTGCGCCAGGCGCCCCAGGTGCGCCAGCTGCGGGATGTGGCGAGTCGCCAGCGGATCCCGCTGCGTTTCCTCGAGCAGATCTTCCAGGAGCTCAAGCGCGCGGGCCTCGTCGAATCGAAGCGCGGGCCGCGGGGCGGCTTCCGCCTGGCGCGCGCCCCTGACGAGGTCCGGCTCGGCGACGTCCTCCGCGCCGTGGAGGGCCCGGTCGCCCTCGCGCCGCAGCCGTCCGTTCGCCGTCGTGATCGACATCATATCGCCGACATGCGAGAGGTGGCCGATGCTTTCCTCGCCGACGTGGGACGTGCGGTCGAGCGCTGCTTCGACGACGTCACGCTGCGCGACCTCTGTGCGCGCGGTGAGGAGCTCGGCCTTCGCGCCGGAACGTCGCCGTCGGAGGCCGATTCTTCGGCGCGGAACTCAGCGCCGCGATGGGTCATCTGATGGAGCATCAAAGAGGG
>JAYTZB010001262.1:0-7265 GCA_043742085.1 Polyangiaceae bacterium | reverse complement strand
GCGACCGACTGCGGGTCGGGGTACTTGCGCGGTCGCTTCTTCTCGCCGATGGCAGCCGCCTCCTCGATGCGTGCGATGAGAGCTTCGAGGTTGCCGTCGGCGTCGAACCAGGCGCGTGCGCGCTCCTCGAGCTTGCGGCCCTTCGCGTAGTAGCGCTCGGGATGGTGCTGGCGATCGATGTGCGCGACCGAACGATAGCCCGCGATGGCCGGCACCAGCGCATTCCCACCGACGAAGCAGTACGTGCCGATGTCGCGCGCGGTGCGGAGGTCCCAGTCGAGGCCGAACATGCGACGGCCCACGATCCACACGCCGACCCAGGCGCGCGCCTCGCCGAAGTTGAACGCGTCGAGGAAGGCCTCCTCGTCCTTCTCGGCGATCTCGCTGGGGACCGCGTACGGCAGCCCGAACAGCACGCCGTAGTTGGCCTTGGTCACGTCGCCGCAGAACGCGTGGATGCACTCGTGGATGAGGCTCCCCACGAGGCGGCGATAGATGCACTCGCCGAAGCGCACCGCGACCCCGCGGTAACGCTGGTCGTTCTTCTGCTGCGCCTCGCGCCACAGCCGGTCGCCATGGACGTCGTAGATCGGCGTGTAGCCCCAGCCACGCAGCGCGTCGTCGAGCTTGTAGACTGCACGTATACCGGCGAGGCGATCCGCCGGTGAGAGCGTCGCGAAGCAGTCGCACGGGCACACCCGATGCGTGGTGACGGCGTCGACGACGTTGAGCATGGGCTCCTGATTGTAGATCAGGGGCGAGGTCCAGGCTCGAAGCGACGTAGCCGCAGCGAGCTCAGCACGACGCTGATGCTGGAGAGCGCCATCGCCGCCGACGCGAGGACCGGCGGCATGCGGTAGTCGAACCAGGGGACGAGGGCGCCAGCGGCGATCGGCACGAGCGCGAGGTTGTACGCGAACGCCCAGGCCAGGTTCTGGCGGACGACGCGCATCGTCCGCCGCGCGAGCTCGAGCGTGTCCGGCAGGCCGCCCACGCCGCCCGTGAGGAGCGTGATGTCGCTGGCTTCGGTGGCGATATCGGCGCCCGTGCCGATGGCGATCCCGACATGCGCGCGCGCCAGAGCGGGGGCGTCGTTCACGCCGTCGCCGCACATCGCGACGCGCCGGCCGCCCTTCGCCAGGTCGTCGAGCGCGGCGAGCTTGTCCTCGGGCCCGAGCCCGCTGCGCACGTCCTCGATGTGGAGCGCCGCGCCGACGGCGCCCGCCACCTCATCGCGATCGCCGGTGAGCAACACGACCCGCACGCCGAGCTTCTGGAGTCGGGCGATTGCCGATGCCGCCTCGTCACGGAGGGCGTCGGCGACCATCGCGTGGCCGCGGAGCACGCCGTCGACGGCGATGCCGAAGGCCGCATCGGGCGCGCCGCCCTCGGGCATGGTGACGCCTTCGCGATCGAGCCATGCCATCGCGCCCACCCGCACGTCGCGCCCTTCGACCTCGGCGCGCGCGCCTGCGCCGGCGGTCGCGACGAAGCCGGTGATGGCCGGCACGGCGATCCCGCGTGCCTCGGCCTCCGCGACGATCGCCTCGCCGACGGGGTGCTCGCTCCCGCTCTCGACCGCCGCCGCGAGCCGCAGGATCTCGTCCTCGCTCGCGTCTCCGATCGCGACGAAGCCCACCACCGCCGGCTCGCCCTCGGTGAGCGTGCCCGTCTTGTCGATGGCCACCGTCTCCACGTTCGCCGCGCGTTCGAGCGCATCGCCGGAGCGGATCAGGATCCCGAGCTGCGCGGCGCGACCGATGGCCGTCGCGATGGCGGTCGGCGTTGCCAGCCCCAGCGCGCACGGGCACGACACCACCACCACCGTGACGAAGGTGGTGAGCGCGTGCACGAGCTTGGGCTCCGGGCCCAGCAGCCACCACGCGGTCGCCGAGAGCGTCGCGATGGCCACGATTCCCGGGGCAAAATAGGCTGCGATGCGATCGGCGAGATGCTGCACGGGCGCGCGCGTCGCTTGCGCATGCTCGACGAGGGCCGCGATGTGCGCGATGCGCGTGTCGCTCCCGACCTTCACCGCCCGGGCCCGGACGACACCATCCACCGCCAGCGTCCCGGCATGGATCGCGTCGCCTTCGCGCTTGCTTACGCGCCGGCTCTCGCCGGTGAGCAGCGCCTCGTCGAGGTGAGAAGCGCCCTCGATGACCACGCCGTCGGCGGGCGCGCGCGCGCCGGGCTTGAGGACGAAGACATCGCCCGCGCGAACCTCGTCGACCGGGACGCGCACCTCCTTGCCGTCGTCACGTACCAGCTTCGCGAAGGCGGGGACGAGCGCGAGGAGCCCGGTCTGCGCCGACGTGGTGCGCGCGCGCGCCCGGGCCTCGAGCGTCCGACCGAGGAGCACGAACGCGAGGATGAAGCTCGCTGCCTCGAAGTGCACGTCGGGCGGACGCGCATCGGTCGCGAACGTGGCCGGCGAGATGGTGGCGGCCGCAGAGTAGAGGAACGCCGTGCCCGCACCGAGCGCCACGAGCGTGTTCATGTCGGCGGTGCGGGCCCGGAGTGCCGCCCAGGCGCGCACGAAGAAGGAGCGTGCGATCCCCATCACCATCACCGTCGACACCAGCAACGCCCAGCGCAGCAAGGGATGCATCGCCGCGCCTTCGAGACCTGGTGCGAGCACCGATCCGTGCGCCATGAACGGCATGCCGAAGACCATCTGCAACGCGGCGAGGGCGAGGGCGAGGATCGCGCGCCTCGCGTCGCGTCGCTGCTGCTCGGCCTCCGCCTTGGCAGCCTCCGCGGCGCCGCGGCGCGCGAGGATCTGCTCGGCGTTGGCGGCCGGCTCGTAGCCCGCGGCGAGGATGGCATCGAGCGCGCTCGCGAGGTCCTTCTTCGGGTCGCTCAGCGTGACCTTCGCCGAGCGCGCCGCAAAGCTCACCTCGGCCTTGGTCACGCCGGAGGCCTTCACCAGCGCGCGCTCCACGCGATTCGCGCATGCCGTGCACGTCATGCCGGTCACGGGAATGACGAGGACCTCCTCGCCGGTCAGGGCAGCCGCTCCGGGCGAGGATGCCTGCGCGTTCGATGCCGCAGGCGGGGAAGGGGGCACGCTCACAGTTGTTCGCTTAGCATGGGCGCGATGGAGCATGGCGTAGCTGCGGAGACCTGGCTCGCGCTCGCGGCCATCATCCTCGCCGCAAAGCTCGGCGGTGAGCTGGCGCTTCGCCTGCGTCAGCCCGCGGTGCTCGGCGAGCTCGCCTGCGGCGTGCTGCTCGGGAACCTGCCGATACGCGGCCTCGCGGAGGTGGCTCGCGGACCCGAGATCGCCTTCGCCGCCGAGCTCGGCGTGATGCTGCTCCTCTTCCAGGTCGGCCTCGAGTCAAGCGTGCGGGAGATGTCGAAGGTCGCCTCGCGCGCCGGCGCCGTCGCCGTGCTCGGCGTCATCTTTCCGAGCATCCTCGGCATCGGCGCGAGCCGCCTGCTCCTCCCCGAAGCGTCGATGCCCGTGCATCTCTTCATCGGCGCGACGATGTGCGCGACGAGCGTTGGCATCACGGCGAGCGTGCTGAAGGACGCCGGCGCGCTCGGCACCGAGGAGGCGAAGATCATCCTCGGCGCCGCCGTCATCGACGACGTGCTCGGTCTCCTCGTGCTCGCCGTCGTCTCCGCGGTGGCGATGACGGGCGGCGGCATGCCCGAGCTCGGCACCCTCGCCCGCATCGCCGGTACCGCGCTCGCCTTCGTGGTGGGTGCGCTCGCCATCGGGCTCTGGGCGTTTCGGCGCGTCTATCGCGTCGCCGCAGTGCTGCGCGCGCCGCACGTGCTCGGTGCGGTGTCGGTCGCGGCGTGTCTCTTCCTCGCCGGCTCGAGCGCGGCTGCGGGGCTCGCCGCCATCGTCGGCGCGTATGCCGCGGGCCTGCTCCTCGACGACGTGAGCGTGCGGCCGTTCAACGACGCGGCGGAGACCGGCGTCCACAAGATCGAGAGCTTCGTCGCGCCCATCGTGGCGGTCTTCGCGCCGGTCTTCTTCGTGCGCACCGGCATGAACGTGAAGCTGGGCGGCCTCGACGGGCACACCCTCGTCCTCGCGCTGGTGCTCGTCGTGACCGCCGTCGTCGGGAAGCTCGCGTCGGGGCTCGGGGTGCGCGGCAAGAGCGTCGATCGGCTCACCATCGGCCTCGGGATGATGCCGCGTGGCGAGGTCGGTCTCATCTTCGCCGACGTCGGGGCGCGCATTGCACTCGGCGGCCAACCGCTGTTCTCGCCTGGGATCTACGCGGCCCTCGTCGCCGCGGTGTTCGCGACCACGCTGATCGCGCCCCCGGCGCTGGCGGCCCGGATCCGCTCCCGGCGATCCGCTGTCATCCGAACGGCGGACAAAAGCGAAACCGATCGGGATGAGGCCGCGTAGAGTACGCGGGCCGCAGAGTCAGGCAAGGAGGCTGGGGAATGAAGCGTGCCATCACCATCGCGATCGTCATCGGGATCGCTGCCGTGGGCTGTGACGACAAGAAGGCGACCAACCTTGCGCCTGCCGCGAGCTCGCTCGCTCCGTCGACGGTCGCGCCGTCCGCGAAGACCATGAAGTTCGCGATCGACGCCAAGAGCTCCACGTCGATCGACATGCCTGCTCCGAAAGAGCACATCAAGGCCGGCACCGACGCCGCGACCGGCACGCTCGACGTCGACCTCATGGACCTCGCGAACACGCGCGGCGAGGTGAAGGCTGACCTCACCACGCTCTCCACGAAGACCTTCGGCGACGCCGACAAGGACAAGACGCAGACCGGCCACGCGCGCACGTGGCTCGAGGTCGCCGACGGCGAAGAGGGCAAGCTGCCCGACGACGTCAAGTCCACCAACCGCTACGCGGTCTACGCGATCCGCTCGGTCGACAAGCTGAGCGCCACCGACCTCACCAAGGTCGCTCCGACCAAGGACGGCGCGGACGAGGTTCGTACCGTGTCGGCCACGACACATGGCGAGCTCCTCATCCACGGGCACAAGGTCGACCGTGACGCCGACGTCGACGTCGCGTTCCACTACGCGCCCGGCGCGGCGGCGGACAAGCCGAAGTCCCTCACCGTCAAGTCGAAGACGCCCATGCGCGCGACCCTCGCCGATCACGACGTCAAGCCGCGCGATGGCTTCGGCAAGATCGCGAAGGGTGCCTTCAATCTGCTGGGCACCAAGGTGGCTGAGGTGGCCGATATAACGCTCGATCTGCGTGCAAACGCGCAGCCGTGATACGATTCTCGTGCGGCTGATTCATCACAAGCAAGGAGTGAGAGGGATGCGACCGAATCTGAGTCTCGAGACGATTTCTGCGGCGCTTGCCGTCCTGGGTACGGGCGTGATGCTGTCACTGACGCCCGCGTGCGGCGGTGACCCGAAGACCCCCGTGAACGCGAACGAGGTCAACGGCGCGACCGAGAAGGCCGCGGATGGCGCGAGCCACTGCGGCGCCGGCAAGGACCACAAGGCCGGCGAAGCGGCTTGCTCTGCTGCCGCTGGCGGCGACGCGAAGCCCGCGGACACGAGCGCGGCCGCCGGCGCAGCGTCGACGGCGACGCCCGCGGCGGCCACCACGCCCTCGTCAACGACGCCGTCGACGCCGGCCGACGCAAAGGCAGCGACCGGTACGCCGGCGCCCGCCTCCACCACCGGCAAGAAGCCGGCAGCCCCGGCCACGCCGCCCGCCAAGAAGGGCGGATCGGGTAGCTGCGGCGCGGGAACCTGCAGCGCGAAGAAGTGAGCTGAGCGCGAGCACGTGACCACGCGAAAGCGGGTCTCGCGCGCCAGCGGGCAAGGGGCGAAGGGATTTTCCTTCGCCCCTTTGCTATTCCATCGAGAGCACCGTGAGCACCGCCGGGGCAAAGAGCAGCATCAACGGCGTCGGCCTCGGCCTGCGCTGGGAGTTCGTCGACGAGCTCCTCGCTTCGAGACCGCAGCTCGACTTCGTCGAGATCTCGCCCGAGAACTACATGGGCCGCGGCGGCTACTACGACGAGGCGCTGGAGCGCGCGCGCGAGCTCTGGCCCATCGTCACCCACGGGCTCACCATGAGCATCGGCGGCGTCGACCCGCTTCGCGAGGACTACCTCCAGGGCCTCCGCGCGTTCATCGAGCGCGTGAAGAGCCCGTGGCACTCCGATCACCTGTGCTTCAGCACGTACGGCGGTGTCGCGCTCCACGACCTCTTGCCGATCCCCTTCAAGGTCGAAGAGGTGTCTCGCATCGCCGACCGCATCAAGCGCGCGCAGGACGCCATCGGCAAGCCGTTCGCGATCGAGAACGTCAGCTCGTATCTCCACCCCGGCAAGCGCGAGATGAGCGAGGCGGAGTTCCTCGCGCGCGTCTGCGAGGCCGCCGACTGCGGCCTGATGCTCGACGTGAACAACGCGTACGTGAACGCGAACAACTTCGGCTTCGACGTCGACGAGTGGATGCGAACCGCGCCGCTAGAGCGCGTCGTGCAGATGCACGTCGCGGGGCACGACTGGTTCAGCGACGAGACGTGGAAGGCGGGACCCGTACCGCTCGCTGCCGCCGACAGGGAAGGCAAGCTCATCGTCGACACGCACGGCTCCGATTGCTGCGACGACGTGCTCGCGTTGCTCGAGCGCGCGCTCGCCAGGACGGGCCCGGTGCCGGTGCTCCTCGAGCGCGATCAGGCGATCCCGCCGCTGCCGGAGCTGCTGGCGGAGATCGCCAAGATCAAGGCGATCTGGACGCGGGCCACCTCCAGCGTGAAGGTCGCATGAGGCGGTCTCGATGAGCGTCGAGCGTCTCCACGCGTTGATCGCGGACGCCTGTTTCGGTGACGCCGAGGATGCACTCGCCGGCGATATGGGCGCCTATCTCGCGAGGCACGGCGTCGAGGGCGAGGACGCGGAGGCGATGATGGCGGACGGCGGCTCGCGGAGGCTGGGTCTCTACCGGCAGCTCGTCCGCCACAACGTCGTGAACGTGGTGAGCACGATGCTCGAGCACACGCGCGCGCGTCTCGACGCGCATGTGCCCGACGAATTCGCTCGTTCGGTCGCTGCGTTCCTGGCCGCGGTCGGGCCGCGTACGCCTCACCTCCGCGACGTGCCGGCCGAGCTCCTCGCGTGGGCGGCGCCGCGATGGAGAGAAGATGCACGCATCCCGGCATGGCTCGTCGACCATGCGGAGCTCGAGCTCGTGGACTTCACGATCGGCGTCGCGCCCCGTCCGCCGGCGCCGCCACCGCTCGCCGACGTCACTGCGGATCGCGCGCTGGTCTTCGGCGACCCTCGGGTGATCGTGCATCTCGATTGGGC
>JAYTZB010001261.1:0-2037 GCA_043742085.1 Polyangiaceae bacterium | reverse complement strand
GTCCACTGGCGCCTCGAATTCCCCGCCGAGTACGGCGGCGCCGTGGCGCGCATCGTGATGGACGTGAAGGAGGAGCGCGGCCTCCGTCCCGGCTATCCGCTCAAGCTCAACTCGTACGACCTCGGCGTCGACATCGAGCTCGCCGATGCGTTCCAGCGCATTCGCTTCGAGCATCCCGACGTGCGCGCCGTCATCGTCACGAGCGGCAAGGACCGCATCTTCTGCTCGGGCGCGAACATCTACATGCTCGGCAGCTCGACCCACGGCTTCAAGGTGAACTTCTGCAAGTTCACCAACGAGACGCGCCTCTACCTCGAGGAGATGAGCGCCGAGAGCGGCATCACCAGCCTCTGCGCGCTCAACGGCACCGGCTCGGGCGGCGGCTACGAGCTCGCCATCGCGTGCGACGAGATCATCCTCG
Source organism: Polyangiaceae bacterium (assembly GCA_043742085.1). Taxonomy (GTDB): domain Bacteria; phylum Myxococcota_A; class Polyangia; order Polyangiales; family Polyangiaceae; genus Labilithrix. Next base: position 1,616 of record JAYTZB010001261.1, on the reverse strand, counting down.
CCGACGACGGCTCCAGCGCGGTCAGCTTCCCGGAGGCGCCGCTCCTCGCGGTGCTCCCCGGCACCGGCGGCCTCACGCGCCTCGTCGACAAGCGCAAGATCCGCCGCGACCTCGCCGACGCGTTCTCCACCATCGCCGAGGGCGTACGCGGCAAGCGCTCCGTCGAATGGGGGCTCGTCGACGAGTCGCCGCCCAAGGCGAAGTTCGAGGAGGCCGTGAAGCGCCGCACCGACGCCATCGTCGCGCGCTCCAAGAAGAAGTCATTCCCCAAGATGCTGCTCACCCCGCTCGAGGCCAAGCGCTCCGACAAGGGTGTAGAATACAAGTACGTGTCGGTGGCCCTGGACTCCAAGGCCCGCACCGCAACGCTCACCATGCGCGCGCCCACCGGCAAGGAGCCGCAGACCCCCGAGGAGCTCGCCAAGGCGGGCGCCTCCGCGTGGGCCGTGCAGGCCTTCCGCGAGCTCGACGACGCGCTCCTCGACCTCCGCTTCAACCAGCCCACCATCGGCGTCATCGCGGTGAAGACCACCGGCGATGCCGAGGCGGTGCTCGCCGTCGACGCCATGCTGTCGAAGCACAAGGACGACGGGCTGGTGCGTGAGGTCATCCTCCTCATGAAGCGCGCGCTCAAGCGCATGGACATGACCGCGAAGAGCTTCTTCGCGCTCGCCGAGCCCGGCTCGTGCTTCGTGGGCAGCCTCCTCGAGCTCGCGCTCGCGTCGGACCGCATCTACATGAAGGACAGCGAGGACGACGTGGTGACCATCGCCACGTCGCCCATGAACGCCGGGCTCTTCCCGATGGGCAACGGCCTCTCGCGCCTCCAGACGCGCTTCCTCAAGGATCCGTCGATGGTGGCGCGCGCGCTCGAGCACGGCAAGCTCACCACGCCGGAAGCGCTGAAGGCCGGCCTCGTCACCTTCGCGCCCGACGACATCGACTGGGACGACGAGATCCGCATCGCCTTCGAGGAGCGCTCCGCGATGTCGCCCGACGCCATGACCGGCATGGAGGCCAACCTCCGCTTCGCCGGCCCCGAGACCATGGAGACCAAGATCTTCGCGCGCCTCTCGGCGTGGCAGAACTGGATCTTCCAGCGCCCCAACGCGGTGGGCGAGCGCGGTGCGCTCACGCTCTACGGCAAGCCGGAGCGCCCCGAATTCAACTGGAACCGGACCTGAGGAAGAAGCGGAGAAGCCATGTCCACCGTCGTCAACGACACGAAGATCCCGAACAACGTCGACCTCTCGAGCGACAAGCGGCTCCAGCGCGCGCTCGAGGCGTGGCAGCCGAACTTTCTCTCGTGGTGGAACGAGATGGGACCCGAGGGCTTCCAGAAGGACGACATCTTCCTCCGCACCGCCATCAGCGTCACGAGCGACGGTTGGGCGAACTTCGACTACGTGAAGATGCCCGACTACCGCTGGGGCATCTTCCTCGCCGACGCCGAGAAGGATCGCAAGATCGGCTTCGGCGATCACATGGGCGAGGACGTCTGGCAGCAAGTGCCGGGTGAGCATCGCAACGCGCTCCGCCGCATCATCGTCACGCAGGGCGACACCGAGCCGGCGAGCGTCGAGCAGCAGCGCCTCCTCGGAAAATCGTGTCCGAGC
>JAYTZB010001260.1:0-4642 GCA_043742085.1 Polyangiaceae bacterium | reverse complement strand
CGACAGCGCGGGCACTTGCGCGAGGTCTCGTCGCCGTCGAGCTCGATGGTCGCGCGGCAGTACGGACAGTCGGCGCGCATCGGACGCCGAGCATACCTCGTCAGCGCGCGACGCCGAAGCTCACCTGCGGGAAGAGCTCATCACCGCTGTCCGTGCGGCGCATCGCGTCGAGGGTGGCGATGACGACATCGTAAGGTACTTGCGCGTTGGCGCTGATGAGGACATCGCGCTCGTCCTGGAAGGTGGAGGCGGCGGCCTTCAGCTTGACGGCGCACGCCTTGAGGGCGTCGTAGTCGTAGTCGGCGCCGCGCTTCGGGACGGCGAGGCCGCTGCCGGTGTCGATGCAACCGGGGGCCACGTTGCCGCCCTTGGCCTTGAGGCTGAAGCCCTCCGGCACGACGATGACGGTGAGGCCGAGCGTGGTCTCGCTCGGCGGACGGGGGCCGTGCCGCGGCAGCGGCGACGCATCGATGGTGGACGTGAACGTGATGGCGACGGTGGCGAGCACGAACATCAACACGTTGGTGATGATGTCGAGGAACGGCACCACGTTGAGCTCGCCGCCCTCGTCGTCGGGCGCTGCTTGGGGCGGCGTCGCGAGACGCCGGATCTTCGCGCGCTGGCAGGCGCTCAGTGCCTCGCTCGAACCGTTGGCCATCCCACCGCAGACAGCGTGCTCTTCCGGAAGTTCCGAAAAAGCTCAGAGCGCGGTTCCGGACGCGAAATCCGCGGCGATCGTCTGTCCCACGACCTTCACGGCGGGCGGGTTGGTGGTGATGAGGCCGAGCTCGCGGTTGTACTGGAGCGAGCCGGTCGTGAAGTTCTCGGAGCCGACGTAGGCCTGCGCTCCATCGGCGACGACCGCCTTCGCGTGGATGTACGGGCTCGCCACCTTGACGACCGCGACGCCTGCGGTCTTGAGCTGGGCGATGGCACTGGCCTGCGACGCGGGCGGCGTGTTGTCGGCGACGACGACGTGCACCTTCACGCCGGCCTTCTGCGCGGCGGCGAGGGCATTGACGATCTTGTAGTCGCTCAGCTCTTCGCCTTCGAGATCGATGGTGGTCTTGGCCGCCTGGATCAGCTCGAGGATGCGATCGCGCGCGTTGATGGGCGCGACGAGCAGGAAGCCGCTCGGCACGTAGGGCGTGCCCGCAAAGTCGGCCGCGAACATCGCGTCGGCCTCCTGGACATCGGGGAGGTCCACGTCGAGCGCGAGGAACTCGCGGTTCGACGAGCTGGTGTTCTCGAGGTTCATGGTCATGATCCAGGCGCTCGTGCCGTCGATGACGACGGACTTCTCGTGCGTGAGCGTGAACGTCGCGGCGGCCCACACCACCGGGACGCCGCCGGCCTGGAGCGCGTTGTACGCCGCCGCGTTGGTGCCGGCGTTCATCGGGAAGGTCTTGTTGAGGATGACCTTCACGTCGAGGCCGGCGGTCTTCTGCGCGATGAGCGCGTTGATGAAGCGCTTGTCGTTGAGCAGGTACATCGTCATGTGCACCGACTTCTTCGCGGCCTGGATCGCGGAGAGCAGCACCTGCGCCTTGTCGGTCGGCTCGACGACGATGGTGACGGTGTCCGGGCCGTGGATCGGCGCGCCGTCGGGGCCGACGGGATTGCCGCTGCTCGTTCCACCTTCGGCGGTGGGATCGCCGCCGCTGCTCGCGCCCGCCTCGTCGTCGGGGCCAGGGGCGGTGGGCACCTCGCCTGCGGGGGTCGCGGAGCTGCTCCCGCACGCTGCCGCGCCCAGCGCGAACAGCGAGAGCAGGACGACGCCGGGGACGATGAACGAACGGGAGCGAAGAGCGCGATTCATGGAGCCCCCTGCGCATACCACCCGCTCGGCCCTCACGCACGTCGAGGAAGCGTAAAATAAGGCCGAAAAAGCCGGGTAAACACCTGCGAAGGGTGCAGCGAACGCGGAAAAATCCGCGGGCGAGCCGCCGTTCCGCTCAGGGCAGCGGGTGCTTCACGAAGAAGTCCCACATCGCATCGGTGGCGACGATGTTCGTCGTCGTGTACCCGAGCGACGGGACGGGCAAGCCGCCTGGCCACGTGTGCCCGCCGCCGGTGACCGTGCAGAGGGCGATCTCGGCGCCGCCCTTGCAGCCGTCGTAGGTGGTGCAGGTGACGTCGCCCTTCTTCGAGGTCTCGCGCGGCGTCACGCTGCATCCGGTGCGCGTTGCCCAGCCCGACATGGTCTGGGGCACCGACGGGAAGCCCATCGTCGGGCTGCCGTCGTACGGAACGAGCGGATCGAGCGTGCCGTGGAACTGGAAGACGGACATCGGCCGCGTCGGGTTGCACGTGGGGATGGCGAGGAGGCCCGCGACCGGAGCGACGGCGGCGATCCGCGTGGAGAGCTCGCACGCGAGGCGGTGCGAGAGAAAGCCGCCGTTCGACATGCCGGTGGCGAAGACGCGATGGGCGTCGACGCAGAGCTTCGACTCGAGCTCGTCGATGATCTTGCCGACAAAGCCGACGTCGTCGGTGGCGTTGGCGGCGGCGTCGCCGCAGCAGGCGCCGGCGTTCCAGCTCGGCGTCGTGCCGGTGCCCTCGGGATGCACGGCGATGAACGTGACGGCGTCGGCCTTGTCGTTCATGTGCGCGAGCGCGTTCTGCTCGGCGCCGTTCGACGTGTAGCCGTGGAAGCTCAGGACGACCGGGGAGGCCTTGGTCGCGTCATAGCCTTTGGGGAGGTGGACGTGGACGGTGCGGTCGACGCCGCCCGCCTTGAGCGTCCAGTCGAGATCGCGCGGGCCCTGGAGCGCTTCTTTTCCGATGCACGGTGCGCCTGGGGGCGGCGCGGTCGGAGCCGTGGTGTCGACCGGCGCGGTCGGGGTGTTGCCGGTCGCCTCGCCGGCTGGCGGCGCGGCGGGCCCGGCGGCAGGCGTGGCGGCGGGGGTGGTGGTGCCGTCGCTGCTGGAGCCGCATGCGCCTGCGCTCAGGAGCAGCGTGAGGAGGAGAACGACCGTCGTCAGCGTGGCGCGTGTCGTGCGGGTCGGGATCACGTGACACCTCGATGTGAACGGTTCTTGGGGGAGCTCTTCGGAGACTTCTTGATCGTGGTCTTCGTGGTCTTCGTCGTCGCGGCGGGCGCGACGGCGAGGGCGGCGAGCGTGGCGTCGACGAGGGGACGGAGGACCTCGGCGAGCGGCTTCGCGTGCGGGCTCGACGCGCAGTGGAGCGTCGCGCCCAGGTAGGAGGCCATCAGGAGGCTGGCGACGGTCTCGGCGTCGGCGCCCCGGAGATCGCCGCTGGCGATCCCTTCGCGTGCGTCCTCGGTCATGCGCGCGAAGAGGCGACCGAAGATCGCGTCGGTGGCGCTGCCGACCTCGCGGCTCTCGAGGGATGCGATGAGGACGGCGCGACTGAGCTCGGTGTTGGCCGCGGCCTGGACACCGAGGGTCATGGTCGCGGCCTCGAGGCGCTCGATCACGGAGCCACCGCGAGCGGCGACGGCATCGCGGGCGGCGGTGGCGGCGCCGATCTGGAGCTGGACGAGCGTGACGACGATCGCCTCCTTGGTCTTGAAGTGAACGAAGAACGTGCCCTTCGCGACGCCGGCGCGCTCGGCGATCTGCTCGACGGTGGTGCGCTTCCAGCCAACCTCTCCGACGAGCGCGATGGCAGCGGTGACGAGCCGGAGCTTGGTCTCGCGTCGCTGGTCGTCGCGACGATTCGACCGCGCAGGCGCATCGAGCGCGACGACGTTGGACGAGGCGACGCGTACCGGGGAGCGGGAAGGGCTGGGCGGCACGGTGCGGAAGCTCTACTCGCTGACCCGCGGTCAGTCAATGACCGGCGGTCAGTGAAGTGCGTGGAGGCGCCGCGCGGCCGCGTCGGGCCTAGCCCGCGAGCTTCGCGACCTTGCGCACGCCGCGCAGCACGTAGTCCACGTAGGTCTCGTTGCCGCTCGTCCAGAGCACGAACGGCGCGCGCAGGTCGCCCCACTCGTCGAGCGCCGCAACCAGCTCCAGCGCGCCGAGCGCAGGCAGCTCGTGCAAGGTGACGGGCGGCGGGACGGCGTTCTCCTCCTCGAACTTCGCGACATCGAACGCGAGCGCATCCTCGAATGCGCCCATCGCGCCCTTGTGACGCTCCGCATCCAGCGCCGTGAGCGGCAGCAGCTCCCAGCCCGCGTCGACCAGCACCGGGAACATGTCCTCCTCCAACGACTCGTCGAACGGCAGGCGTTCCAGGTCCGGCGGCTCCACGCCGATCTCCACCAGACGCTTCGCGAGCGCGAGCGACGCGCGCTCGCGTCGCTCTCCTTCGTTCCAGAACGCGGCCAGCACCGCCACCAGCTCGGCGTCGGTCACGCGACGGTGGAGTCGCTCGTCCTTCGAGGCGCGATCGATGGCGTTGTCCGCGAGCACGGTCGTCGCCCACGCCTTCGCCTCCGCGAGCACCTCTGCGTCCGCGTCCGAGCTCGCCACGCATGCCGCCTCGATCGCGAACGCATGCACCAGATGCAGCCGCCCCGCCACGTAGCGATGCTGCCCCAACGCCCGCACGAATCGCACGAGCTCTGCGCCCGTCGCTGCCTCGATCTCCTCGCCGATCACAGCCCGAAGAATCCCTTGATGCCCTGGAGGATGCGCTCCCGCTCCGAGCCGTGGCGCGACAGACGCGCGTC
>JAYTZB010001259.1:0-5764 GCA_043742085.1 Polyangiaceae bacterium | reverse complement strand
CTCGCGCGCCTCGCTCGCGAGCAGCTCTACGATCTCATCGGCATCGAGCGGCCGCCCACGTTCACCAAGGTCTTCCGCTTCCACCGCGCGAGCCCGCAGCCGACGGTCGGGCACCTCGGAAGAATGCGCACGCTGCTCGAGCGCGTCGCATCCTGGGAGGGCCTGCACGTCGCCGGCAACGGCTTCATCGGCACCGGGATCCCGGATTCGATCAAGCAGGGCGAGGAGGTGGCCGCCCGCATCGCGGGTAGCCGGCTGAGCCTCGATCCTTCGGAGCGCGTTACTGCTGATCCGCTGAGCGCGCCGCCGTCACTCGCACGCTGATCGCGCTCGCGAATGTGATCAAAGGCGCGCGAAGGCGGCTTTGACCTCGGGCTTCAGCCAGAAGACGAGCAGTGGGATCGCGAAGATCGCGCTACCCCCAACGACCCCGAGCCCGATGGCGATGAGCCCGACGCTCCAGCCCCAGGGCCGGAATGGCACCACGGTCGCGACGCCGTAGAGGCCGACCAGCGCCGTCGCGAACACCGTGGTCACGATCGCGACGAGCGGCGCGCCAGCGGCGCCCGGATCCAGCGCGACCTCCGGTCGAGTCGCGGCGTAGCCCATCATGAGCGCGAGCCCCAGGATCGCGAGCGACGCCACGAGCATCACGGCGGCGTAGATGCGGAACCACAGGATGACCGACGGACGCGCATCGCGACCGTAGGAATCGGGGCCCGGCGGTGCGTACGGCTCGTAGCTCATGGCGCCCGCCGTCTACACGCTCAGAACTCGGCGGGATCGGTGTACGTGCCGAAGACCTCGCGGAGGACGTCGCAGATCTCCTGCTGCGTCGCATAGGCCTTCGCGGACTCGATGATCGGCGGCATGAGGTTCGTCTTGTTCGTCGCGGCATCGCGCACAGCGGAGAGGCACGCGGCGACCTTCGCGGCATCGCGCTTGGCCTTCACCTCGGCGAGGTTCGCCATCTGCCGCTTCTGCACCGCTTCGTCGATGCGGAGGAGCGGGATGTTGGCGTCCTTCTCGGTGCCGTCGCCGTACATGTTCACGCCGACCATCACGCGCTCGCCGGCCTCGAGCTGGCGCTGGAACTTGTACGCGCTCGCAGCGATCTCGCGCTGCGGATAGCCCTTCTCGATCGCGCAGACCATGCCGCCCATCTCGTCGATGCGCTTGATGTAGCTGATCGCCTCGTTTTCCAGGCGTGTGGTGAGCTCCTCGATGAAGTAGCTGCCGCCGAGCGGGTCGATGGTGGAGGCGACGCCGCTCTCCTCGGCGATGATCTGCTGCGTGCGGAGCGCGATCTTCACCGCTTCTTCGGTGGGCAGCGCGTACGTCTCGTCGAGCGAGTTGGTGTGCAGCGACTGCGTTCCGCCGAGCACCGCCGCGAGCGCCTGGAGCGCGACGCGGACCACGTTGTTGTACGGCTGCTGTGCGGTCAGCGAGACGCCCGCGGTCTGCGCGTGCGTGCGGAGCTTCATGCTCTCCGCCTTCTTCGCGCCGAAGCGCTCCTTCATGAGCCGCGCCCAGAGCCGGCGCGCGGCGCGGAACTTGGCGATCTCCTCGAAGAAGTCGTTGTGCACGTCGAAGAAGAAGGAGAGACGTGGGGCGAAGCTGTCGACGTCGAGCCCGCGCTCGAGGCACGACTCGACGTAGCCGATGCCGTCGGCGATGGTGAACGCGAGCTCCTGACCCGCCGTCGCTCCGGCTTCGCGGATGTGATAGCCGCTGATCGATACCGTGTTCCAGCGCGGCACCTCGGTGGCGCAGAACTCGATCATGTCGGTGACGACGCGCATCGCAGGACGCGGCGGGACGAGCCAAGCGTGCTGCGCGATGAACTCCTTCAGACAGTCGTTCTGGACCGTGCCGCCGATGGCGGTGCGCGGGATGCCGCGTACGTCGGCGAGCGCGATGTAGAACGCGAGGAGGACGATCGCCGGACCGTTGATGGTCATCGACGTCGTGACCTTGTCGAGCGGGATGTCCGCGAACAGGATCTCCATGTCGCGCAGCGTGTCGACCGCGACGCCGCACATGCCGACCTCGCCGAGCGAGCGCGGGCTGTCCGAGTCGTAGCCCATGAGGGTCGGGAAATCGAAGGCGGTCGAGAGCCCGGTCTGACCCTGCGCGAGGAGGTACTTGAAGCGCTCGTTGGTCTGCTCGGGCGTACCGAAGCCGGCGAACATGCGCATCGTCCAGAGGCGGCTGCGGTACATCGTGGGCTGCACGCCGCGCGTGAACGGGTACTCGCCGGGGAGACCGATGTCCTTCAGGTAGTCGACGGGCGTGTCGCTCGGCGTCAGCAGATCCTGCACGTCGAGATCGCTCCAGGTCGCGAAGCGCGCCTTGCGGGCCGGCATCTTCGCGAGCGAGCTCTTCAGCGCGCCCTGGCGCCAGGCCTTTGCCGCGTCACGGATGGCCGCCAGATCCCCGGGGACCTCACCATCGCCCGAGAAATGAGCCGATTCCTTCGGAGGCGACGGGCGCACGACATCTTGAGCCATGCGTGGATTCTAGCCCGGAAAAGGCGGCCACGCGAAGGCGGCGAAGGCGGCGAAGGCGGCAGAGCCTTCAGGCCGACGGCGACTCTTCGGTCTTCTCGCCGCGGGCCCGCCACCACTCGACCACCATCGGCATGACCGAGAGGATGACGATCCCGACGACGATGAGCTCGAAGCGCTCCTTCACGAAGGGGATCTGTCCCAGCAGGTAGCCCGAGCCCAGCATCAGCGTGACCCAGGCGACGGCCCCGATCACGTTGTAGACGATGAACGTGCGGTAGTTCATCGCGCCTGCGCCGGCGACGAACGGCGCGAAGGTGCGGACGATCGGAACGAAGCGCGCGAGCACGATGGTCTTGGGGCCGTACTTCTCGAAGAACTTGTGCGTCTTCTCGAGGTGCTTCTTGTTGAAGAGGCGCGACTTCTCGCCCTTCATCACGCGCGGGCCGATGGCCTTGCCGACCTGGTAGTTCACCGTGTCGCCGATCACGGCGGCGGCGATGAGACCGACCGCGAGAAGCGCCGGATTCAAGAATCCGCGCGACGCCACGGCGCCGGCCGCGAAGAGCAGCGAGTCCCCGGGCAAGAACGGCATGATGACGAACCCCGTCTCGACGAAGATGATCGCCATCAGGATGGCGTACGTCGTGTTGCCGTGATCGATCGTGAACTGATCGAGGTTCTTGGTCAGGCTGCGGAAGATTTCGAGAAGCTGGTGCATGACGCGCTGGCCTAGCTCGTAGACCGGCACATCCGCGACGTCGAGCCCAAAGCCAGCTTCCGCTGGACGGACTCTCTAGCTCGCCGGCGGCTTGCTGCGACCCGGTGGCGTGGCGTTGGGCAGCAGGCCCGGCGCCGTGGGCTCGTCGCTCATGCCGAGCTCGTCCTCATCCGCCTCGGCGGCGGGTGCAGCGCCGGCAGCGCCGGCGGCGCCACGACCGAGGCGACCCAGGGCAGGAACTTCCTCGGTCGACGCGTCGACCTGGTCCTCGATCTTGATGAGGACCGCGGTGATGTTGTCCTCGCCGCCGTGCTCGTTGGCGCGGGCGATGAGGTTGCGGCACGCCTCGCCGATGTCGGCGGCGGAGCTGACGATGCGGAGGATCTCGTCGTCCTGCACCATGCCGGAGAGGCCGTCGGAGCAGAGGCAGTAGACGTCGCCGGGACGCGGGTCGTCGTGCTGGATGTCGACCACGACCTGGTCCTGCATGCCGAGCGCGCGCGTGATGACGTTCTTCGGGAGCTCGCTGCGCTGCTCCTCGGTGAGGTCCGGCATCGCCAGCAGGTAGTCGTTGATGAGCGAGTGATCGCGCGTGAGCAGCTGGATGGCGCCGGAGCGCACGCGATAGCAACGCGAGTCGCCGACGTGGCCGATGTACATGCGGTTCTTGCGCGGGCTGAACATCGCGCCCACCACCGTCGTGCCCATGCCGTGGTACTCGCGCGAGCGGGTCGAGCGCTCGAAGATCTGGCGGTTCGCCACGCGGATCCCGGTGAGGAGGCGGTTCTCTTCCTCCGACAGGTTCGTGTCGAAGTGGAACGGCCAGGTCACGTCGTCGTTGGCCGTCGACTTGAAAAACTCGCTGATGGTCTCCGTCGCGAGCTTGGACGCCACGTCCCCCGCGCGGTGCCCTCCCATGCCGTCGGCGACGACAAAAAGGTCGTACTCCTTGAGCACCACGAAGGAATCTTCGTTGTGCTCACGCTGGAGACCGACATCGCTGACGCCTGCTGCGATCGCCCTCATCGACTCTGCCAACCCTCGCGCTTCGCTACAGAAAGAGGCTCGCTTGCAACGCCAAGGGGTGTCAAGCGCGGCAAGGCCCGCCATGACCGGGAAGCTTGGCGCAAACCGATGAAAGAGACCAGGGAGGCGCTCATACCTCCATGATATCTTTCTCTTTTTGAGCAATGATCGCGTCCACGGTCTTGCCGCCCTCGGACACGGTCTCTTCGGCCTTCTTCTTGGCTCGCTCGACATCGTCGGTGCTTGCACCGCCGCTGTCGTCGATCTCCTTGAACATGTCGAGGGCCTCGTGGCGGGCCTTGCGGATGGTGACCTTGCACTCCTCGCCGTACTTCCGCGCGATCTTGACGAACTCCTTGCGGCGCTCCTCGGTCAGCGGCGGCAGCGGCAGACGGATGAGGTCCCCGTCCGTCATGGGGTTGAGCCCCATATCGTTTTCGCGAAGCGCCTTCTCGACGGCCTTGATGGCGCTCTTGTCCCACGGCTTCACCGTGAGCAGCCGCGGCTCCGGCACCGCGATGTTCGCCATCTGCGCGAGCGGCGTCATCGTGCCGTAGTAGTCGACGCGGATTCCGTCGAGGAGGTTCGTGTTCGCGCGGCCCGCACGCAGCTTGCCGAGGTCGCGCCTCAGCACCTCGTGCGCCTTCGCGATCGAAGCGATCAACTCTTTGTGAACATCGTCGAGCATGCGCTGTCTCCGGAAGGAACGCGGTGGGAACCTTACCTGCACTCCCGCTCCACCGGAAGGGGCACCAAAGGGCGAATAGCGCATTGCATCCACACGTCTATCCTTGCGGCATCCGATGACTCATTCGAGGCGCAGCGGGAAACGTGGGGCGGGGGCCATGGCGCCTCTCCGCCATGCCCACGCCCGCGCCCTCGTCCTCGGCCTCGCGCTCACGGCCACCGTGCTCCTGGCGCTTCCCGGCGCGTCTTCCGCGGACGAGCGCGAGGGGGCGGGCAGCGCCGCCGCGAGGGATGCGGGTCACGATGCCGCGCGTGCGCCGGTCGCGCCGGGAGGCCACGTGATGCCGGCCGACCTCGAGGACGTCGAGCACATGTGCGCGCTGCTCACCGCGTGCGAGAAGCTCCCGTTGCCTTCCGGGATCGTCCCGCACGATTTCGTCGGCTGCACGCGGACGCTCTACGCGGAGCTCGCGTCGCCGGCCGCCGTGTCGTTCTCGCTGACGCTCCGTGACTGCGGGCTCCGCGCGAGCTCGTGCGGCGAGCTCCGTGCGTGCGCGCTCCGCGGGGCAAAGGTCGACGTGTGCACGGGTCGCGGCAAGACCGCGCCCGTGGACATGTGCGACGGCGACGGTCGCGCCATCACGTGCACCAACGAGCGCGTGTCGCTCGTGCGCGACTGTCCGCGCGGCGGCGAGCAGTGCGTGGTGCGCGACGGCCACGCGGTCTGTGCGCTCGGTTCGTGCGAGAAGGAATCGGCGCCCGCCTGCTCGGTCTCGGGGACGCGCGTTCTCGAGTGCAAGAAGGGCAAGCTGCTCAGCCTCGA
>JAYTZB010001258.1:0-3835 GCA_043742085.1 Polyangiaceae bacterium | reverse complement strand
TAGAGCGCGTCGTCGACGGGCCGCGCGGTGAGCGCGAACCGGGTGGGCATGTCGATGGTGACGCGATTGTCGCTGTCGACGAGGCCGGTGCGGAACTCGATGGATGAGATGTGACCCTCGCCGCATGCGCGCAGGCTCATGACGAAGCGGGTCGAGCCGCGCGGCACCCCGTTCTGATCGGGATGCGCCACCATGGACGGATTGAAGAGCGCGACCGACTCGAGCGAGTACTCGTTCGTGAAGTACGCGCCGAGCAGCAGGCGGCGCTCCTCGCTCGGGTCGGGGAGCTCGCTGATGAGCGCGATGGCGGTCGCGTAACTCTGCCGGAAGATCCCGCGCACGTCCTTGTGCCGCTGCCGGTAGTCGGCGACGAGCGCGGCGACCATCGACGACACCTCCGTATCCGGCAGCGCGCGCACGCGCTCGATGACCGCCCGGATCCGCGACGCCCCGCCTGGAATGAACGACCGAGCAATGACGCGGCGCGGATCGGCGACGACGCGCAATGGGAGGCGAGTGACGTTCATGGGGCCTGCCAGTCTGACAGGTTCCCCGAGCGCTGCGTGAGCATGATCACGAGAGCCTTCGCCATGCCGGGCGCGGGTCAGCGGAGCGCGGCGACCTCGGCGCAGAAGGCCAGGAGCGCGTCGCGGCCGCTCGGCAGCTCATCGTGGAGCCGCGCGAGGTCGAGCTGGCCGTAGGCGTGCGCGATCAGGTTTCGCAGGCCGGCGCATCCACCCATCGAACGGGCGACGACTCCCGACAGCTGACCGTGCCGCTCCAGGATCTCGAAGTGTTCACGGGCGGTGGTCGGCAGCTCGTAGCCGCGATCCGCGATGAGATGGGCGGCGAGGTCGAGCGCATCTTGAATCGCGAGGAATACATTGAACGCGACGACCTCTTGGATCGTGCGGTCCGCGAGGAACCGCTCGCGCTCGGCGGGTAGTGTCTCCTCGATGCGCTGGAGGCGGTCCCGAATGCTGGCGAGCCGTTGTTCGACGAGGTGACTATCGACCACGGGACGCCTCGGCTGCCGCAAGCCGCGCGACCGCTGTCGCGCCGTCCGCAATGGCGCGCGTACGTATCGCCGCGCCGATGGTGCGAAGCTGAGGCTCGAGGTCGACGTAGGCGCGAACCGCATCGACGACGAGCTGGCGGAACGCTCCTGGCCGTCGCTCGAAGAGGACGCGGCCCTTCGCTGCTACCTCACGTCGCAAGATCACCGACGTCGACGCCGACTCCAGAACCAAGTCGACGTCACGCCGACATGCCGCCGACGCGGCGGTCGCAAAGGCGTTCCGTTCCGTGCGGTCTGCACCATCGACGGATGCCCCGTGCGCGAGGCGGACGTAGAGATCCACGTCCGAATCGCGCGCGAGCTCGTTGCGTGTCGCTGAGCCGAAGAGAACCAGGACCTCGACCGCTGACCAGACCTGCGCGAGACACGCAAGCTCCCGCTCGACGTCTTGTGAGAGTGAGCCCGTCACCGCATGACAGAATAGCAGAGGCTGGTCCGCGACGCGCTTGCGTGGATGTTCACGTAGGATGCGCGCATGGCGCAGGTGACCTTTCGTGATTTTGCTGGCGCGGTGATGGGCGGCGACACCGCTCGGGCCGCCGAGGTGCTGGCGCAGCTGCTCGGGCTCGACCACGCGGCGGCGACGGCGGCGGCGACCCACTTCCAGACGAGCATGGCGGCCGATCCGTCCTTCGTGAGCAAGGCGATGGGCCTCCGCGAGGCGGTGACGAGCGGGAGCGATCAGGACATCCGCGCTCTGCTCGGCGACTGCTTCGGTCTGACCGGCGCGGCGCTCCCTGCTGCGGTCGCGACGCTGCGCAAGCAGTATCCCGGCGCACCGACCGCCTAGCCGCCGGCATCCAGACGTCCGGCAACCATCGTGAAGCGCGCTCGAGCGTCGGTGATCTGCGAGACGGAGGGACACCTTCTCGTCGTCCGCCTGCGTGATCCCGTCACGAACGTCGAGGCTGTTTTTCCGCCCGGTGGCGGGATCGAGCAGGGCGAGACGCCGGCCGAGACCGCGCGACGCGAGGCGCTCGAAGAGACCGGCCTCCACGTCTCCGTCGACGGCGACAGCGAGCTCGTCGAGACCTATCCGTTCCGCTGGGCCGGCGTCGACTACGAGGTCACCACCCACTACTTCGCGGCGACCCTCGACGACGCGTTCGACCTCGCGATCCCGGCGGTGGTCGACGCGCCGTACAACCTGGGCGCCTCGTGGGTGCCCGTCGATGCGGCGCTCGAGGCGATGTCGATCCATCCTTCGATAAGGAACGCCGTCGCTCGGGTGCTTCGGGCCGCGCGCCGCGCGGATCGACGGCGGTGAGCCGTCGACGGGCACGTGGCTCTCGTTCCCGGGTACGCGACGTGCAGCTCGCGCCAGCATGACCGCGATCGGAATGGCGCTCGGGCGTGCGGCGGGATGGGCCGCGGCGCCGTTTTTCGGCGCGGTGAGCTTTGCGCGTCGAGCGCGTACGTTTCATCCGCGCGGCCCCGTCTTCCATGCCGACGTGTCGCTGCATGCCACAGTGCCGGCGCATCTGCGTGCGCTCGGCGAGCGCCTGAGCGGCCCCGCGCTCGTGCGCTTCTCGGGCGCCCTATGGAAGCATGCGGAGAGCATCCCCGACGTGCTCGGATGCGCGATCCGCGCGCGCCGCACCAAGGAGGAGACCGCCGAGCCCGCCGTCGACGACCAGGATCTCCTCTTTGCGACCATCCGTCGGCCGTGGACGATGCCGTTCTCGCCGCTGACGACGAAGCAGCATGACTACCTCGCGAACGACTACTTCGCGGTGTCGCCGTTCGACGTCGGGCTCGGCTACCAGGTCTACCTCCGCCTTCATCCGGAGCGGTGCTCCAGCACGCGCGAGGGCTCACGTGGCGACCGACTCGCGCGCGCCGTGATGCGAGGCGAAGCGCGGCTGGTCCTCGAAGCGGCGAAGAAGCCGTTCGGCCCATGGGCGCCGGTCGCCGCTGTCGTCCTCGAGCGCGACGCAGACGTCGACGGCGAGGCGCTCCGCTACCGTCCCTTCCGCGACGGCCGGGGCGTGCGCCCGCGCGGCTTCGTCCACGCGCTGCGGAAGGCCGTCTATCCCGCTAGCCAGAGCGCACGGCCGGATCATGAGACGTGATCGGTTCGCCGGTCAGCGCGCCGACGAGAAGGTGCTATTCATCGCTCGATCATGACGGTGGGATGGAACTTCGAGCGGCGCCGTGACACCTGCACGCAGTTCCTGATCGGTGTCTCCCTTCTCACGAAGGCGCTCGCGGATCGCGCTACGAACCTCGAGGCGGTTCGAGCGCGCATGCGGCTCTCGCCCGAGGAAGCTCTGTTTGCCGCGAGGCGTCTCGCCGAGGAGAAGCTCATCGCCTTCGCCGTCGGTGGCGCGGTTCGTTCGAACGCTCTCGGCATCGAGCGCGCCCACGCGCTGACGGCTGCGGTGCGCGCGAAGGTGCAACGCTCCGACGAGGTCGTGCGCGTGTTGCGTGCGGGAGGGCCGCCGCTCGCCGTGGTCGCGGCGGTCATCCGCGAAGACGGTGCGCCGCTCGCATGCGGTGGTCCCGACCCCGACGCGACATACCGGCTCGCGCTCGTCGACGATGTCGTCACCCTCGAACGTCGTGAGCCAGACGGATCATTCGTCGCCGCGACATGACCGGCCAGCGTCAGCTCAGATGCGAGCTGCGCGACGCCGAAGGTCCGAGGCCAGCGATGCTGAGGCAGGTGACGACGACGTCGTCGACGGTCACGGCCTGGTCCTTCAGCTCGTGGCGATACGCCTTGCCGTCGCGGGCCCAGAAGTCGACGCGTGTGAC
>JAYTZB010001257.1:0-2946 GCA_043742085.1 Polyangiaceae bacterium | reverse complement strand
TCCTCCGTCACGAGGCCCGTCGCGACGGCGACGGCGCCGCGAAGATCGTCCACGGCAGCGTCGGTCCCATCTTCGACGGCGTGGTCGCTCGCCTCGATGCGATGCGCGCGCGCGGCGACGTGAAGAAGGACGTCGACGCTCGGCACCTGGTGCTCTCGTGCGTGGCGATGGTGGCGTTCCCGTTCCAGGAGGAGCCGTTCGTGAAGGCCATCTGGCCCGCGGACTGGCACGGCGAGGCGTTCCTCGAGGAGCGCAAGAAGCACATCGTCGCGATGATCCTGGCGCGCGTCGCTCCCTGATCGAGCGCTCTCTGATCTGGCTCAGGTCATGTGACTCACATGACACGCGCTCCCGAAGGTCGCTTCAGAACATGAAGCCGAAGCCGATCGTCGGCAATGCGGCGAAGCCCTGGCTGGGAACGCCGAGCACGTCGAGCCCGATCGACGTACCGAACACGCCGCGAGCCCAGATCACGGCGGCACGACCGGCGACGAGCAGGCGATCGACGTCGAAGTCGGACCGAAGCGCACCCCTCTTCTCGTAACCGTGGAGGCCGATCCAGCCGGCACCCGCGGCGACGTGCAGCCACGTCACGTTGAGCGCTTCCGAGGGGCGTTCGTCGCCGGTGAGCCGCAGGCGATACCCGAGCATGGCGGTGGCGAAGCGCGCGCTCGCGCCGTTGCCGTCGGGCTCGCCGAAGCCGAGCCCTCCGAAGCGACCGCCGATCGACACCCGCGAGGACAGGAAGAGGTGTCCCTCGACCGCGGCCTCGGTCGCGATCGGCCCGAGCCGCGACGAGCCTCCGCCGATGCCGACGGAGAGGAAGAGCCACGAGCGCGACTCGGGCGGCGGCGCGGTCTGGAAGGGATCGTCCTCGATGGGCGCGAGGCCCGCGTAAGGGTCGCGAGGTAGCCCTGGTGGCGGATCGCGATCCGGCGGCGGGTCGATGTCGCTCGCGGCGGCGGTCGCCGCGAGCGTGATCGTGGCCAGCGCGCACGCGACGGTGAGGCCGAGGCCGGTTCTCACCGCAGCGCCTTCACGTGATGAAAGCGGTGGAGCGCGAGGCGCCGTTCGCGACGGGCGCTGGGCCGCGCACGAGGTCGTGGAGCGTCGCCGCGCCTTCCACGCTCATCCGCTGCAGGAGGCCGCTCGCGATGGTCCGCGGCAGGAACGGCCCCTCGTAGACGAAGCCGGTGTAGACCTGCACGAGATCGGCGCCGACGCGCATCATCGCGAGCGCGGTCTCGGGACCGTCGATGCCGCCGACGCCGATGACGCATGCATCAGGACCGATCCGCGCGCGGACGCGCTTCACCACCGAGAGAGCTCGCGCGAAGAGCGGCTTGCCGCTGAGCCCGCCTGCGCCGATCTTCTCGACCACGTCGGCCGGCGTCGCGAGACCGGTCCGCGCAATGGTGGTGTTGGTGGCGACGACGCCGGCGAGACCGGCGCGCTTGGCCTCGTCGACGATCGCGTCGATGGCCTCGTCGGGGAGATCGGGCGCGATCTTGACGAGGAGCGGCGTGACCTTGCCGCGGCTGCCGGCGCGCGTCGCCTCGGTCTGGAGCGCGTCGAAGAGAGGCCGCGCGACGTCCGCCGCTTGCATGGCGCGGAGATCCTTCGTGTTGGGCGACGAGATGTTCACCACGACGAAGTCGGCGACGTCGCGCACGGCGCGGAAGCTCGCTCGGTAGTCGTCGAGCACGCCCTCGAGGGGCTCGAGCGGCACGCTCCGGCTCTTGCCGATGGAGATCCCGATCGGCACGCCGACGCGCGCGCGGCGCGCCGCGATGCGCTTCGCGACGTGCGCGGCGCCTTCGTTGGGGAACCCGAGCCGATTGACGAGCGCGCGATCGGCGGGGAGTCGAAAGAGGTTGGGCGGCGGGTTGGCGGCCTGCGCCTGCGCCGTCACCGTACCGAGCTCGACATGCCCGAAGCCGAGCGCGGCGAACGCGCGCGCGCGATCGGCGTTCTTGTCGAGGCCCGCGGCGAGCCCGATCGGTGACGGGAACTCGAGGCCCATCGTGCGGACCACGAGCCGCGGATCCGCGGGGCGAAGCGCGCCTCCGAGAACGTAGCGCAACGCGCCGAGGTGCTCGACCGGCGCGAGCGCGGCCATGCCGACGGCATGAGCGCGGGTGGGATCCAGCGCGAAGAGCAGCGGCCGAAGCAGGGAGTACATGGGGTCGACGGCGGTTCATACGCGTCCCGTCGCTGGACGGAAAGCCTCGTCCGCTAGAGGGGCCGCTCCTCGGCGACCGACACGTCGGGCTCGGGGAAGATCAGCGGGCGCGCGCGGACCCAGTCGACCTCGATGTCGCTGTCGACGAGGAAGTTGCGGAACATCACCGAGAGATCGCCGGTCGGTCCGGCGTTCTCGCGCTGCACGCCGTCGTCGAACGTGAAGCGAGAGAGATCCGCGGTGCGATCGATCCGGTAGACGCGGAAGGCGGCCGTCTGCGGGAGCGGGAGATGGCTACACACCGAGGTGCACGACCCCGCGACCGAGGCATGGAAATCGGTGATGGTGCCCATGCCTCCGTAGAAGATGGAGAACGGCACGTCCTGGTTGAAGTCGCCGCTGCGCTGGAAGCCCCACCAGTAGAAGTCGCTTCCGCTGGCGGCGCTGCTCGGGTTCACGACGCGCACGCGCGCCTCGAGCGACGCCATCGCAGGCACGCCATCGGACGCTGCCGGCGTGGCGATGGCCGGTTGCGCCGTGCCCTTCGGCAGCGTGAGCCGCCCTCCGCCCACCGCGACGGCGCCCTTGACCAGCCAGCGGTTCGAGATGGTTGCGCCGTCGAAGCCGTCGAAGAAGTCGAAGACCATCGCCTCCGTTGCGGCCGGCGGCGCGAGGTTCATCGAGCCATAGGTGATGGAGTACCCGTCATCGACGGCGGATACGGGCATGGCCCGTTCGAGCCGAAAGCAGATCGCGAGCGCGCC
>JAYTZB010001256.1:0-4018 GCA_043742085.1 Polyangiaceae bacterium | reverse complement strand
GCGAGATAGCTCGAGGCCCAGAGCCGGAAGGCCCAGCTCGGACCGATGATCTTACCCGTGTATCCTGCAACCAAATACAGGAGCGAGTTGGTGTTGAGGAGATCGAAGGGCTTGTAGATGGCGGGGTAGATCGACCCGGCCCGCGAGTAGTCGGTGACCACTGCGGTCATGGCCACGTGGTGCCCGAGGTCCTGCATGGGCTGGATCTTCCAGCGCAGGAAGAAGTACGTGCTCACGCCCGACAGGACGAGCACCGCGAGCACGGCGATCAGCGAGAGCGGCTCCGCGGTCGGGTCGTCGTTGGGGTCGAGGCGCCGGAGGCGCCTGCGAGCGGTGCGGAGCCACTGGGGCACGCTGCGGTTCTATCACGAACCCCGCGGCTTGCGCCTCGCCAGGCCCCTCGGTAGCGTCGGCCCCGTGATGAGCTCCCCGGTCACGCTCGCGCGGCTTCGAGCCGGCTACGCGCCCGCCATCGTGGAGTGGCTGAGCGACCCCGTGGTCAGCAGCAACCTGGGTCTCCGCTCGAAGCCCACGCTCGAGAAGACCTTCGCGTTCATCGCGGCCTCCGCGAGCGACGACCCGGCGAGCGGGCTCTGCGCGCGCGCCATCTTGCTCGGGGGCCGGCACGTCGGGAACGTGGTGCTCGACCAGATCGATCGCCACGTCGGCAAGGCGCGCCTCCACATCTACGTCGGAGACGCCGCGGCGCGCGGCCACGGCGTGGGGCAGCGCGCCGTCCGCCTGGCCGTCGCCCTCGCGTTCGACGAGCTCGCGCTCCACAAGGTCTGGCTCACCGTCCACGCCGGGAACGCCGCCGCCATCCGCGCCTACGAGCGCGCCGGCTTCCGCGTCGAGGGCACGCACCGCGAGGAGTTCCTGCTCGACGGCGCGCGCGTCGACGAGCTCTACATGGGCGTGCTGAAAGACGAGCTGACGAGCGCGCCGTAAGTCGGCGCAACTCGTTCAGCACGTCGGCGCGTCGGCACGTTTCAGCGCGTCAGCGTCACTTGTGGGCGATGAAGCCGACGTACTTGTAGAGGTGGCGCGAGAGCGGCATCACCTTCTGCAAGACCTCGTCGGTCTTCGCCGCGTTGGCGAGGCGGTCCTCGCGGGGCTTGCCCTCCTCGTTCACGAGGTAGGCCTGACCGAGGTACCAGTAGTAGCGGAACTCGACCTTCGAGAAGCCGACGCGCAGGAGCTTCTCGCGGAGATCCTCCTCCTTGAAGCCGCCCGTCGCGGTCTTGCCGTACTCGGCGTCGTTGAAGACCGCGTTCGGGATCCCGTACTCCTTCGCGATGTCGTCGTCCTTGTGGACGACCGCGTCGATCTCGCGCTGGACGATGGCGTCGTAGGTCCCCTTGCCCTCCAGCTTCGTGATCGCGTCCCAGAAGTAGAAGTTGGGATCGAGGTCGACGTAGAACTGTCCGCCCTTCTTCAGGGCCTTCGCCGCCGTCGCGAGCGTGGGCTCGATGTCGTAGAGGTGGTGGAGAAACGAGTACGCGGTGACGACGTCGAACGTGCCGGCCTCGACCGGAAAGCTCCCGGTGTCGTGCTCGTGCAGATCGATCTTCGCCGCCCCGCTCTTGTCCACCTGATCGAGCATGGCGCGGGTCACGTCGACGCCGACGATCTCCTTCACGTGCTTCTTGGCGATGCCGATCATGAAGCCCGTGCCGCAGCCGAGATCGAGCAGGCGCGTGGCCTTCGTCTCTGCCACGGCGGCCTTCAGTCGCTCGTCCACGATCGCGATGTTCTCCGCGCGAAAGTGAGGCTCCGTCTTCTGATAGACGCTCGCGAGCTTGGAGTGGACCGCGATGTTCGCTTCGATGACCTGCTTGTACTTGTCGCTCATGTTCCTCGACGACGCCTGCTGGCGCGGTCCCCTCGGCTATTCAGCGGGCTGCTTGTATTTCCGCTTTTCAGGCGGCGCGTAATATTCGTCGTAGGACGCGGGGACCTGGGTGAAGAAGCCGAGCTTCTGTTTCACCGCGTCGGAGACGTTCGTCATGTCGACATCCTGCATGACGCGCGGAATGTCGAGCCGCTGCTTCATGAAGGAGCGGCACATGTTGATGGTGAGCGCGTGGCGCCACTCTGCGGTGCGGTTGTCGCCGCCCGCATGGAAGAGCAGCGCGTCGAAGAAAAGCACCGATCCGGCCTTCGCGACGACGCGCTCGCTGCCCTTGACGAACTCTTCCTCGGTGGGCGCGTCCTTGCGCTTGTGCGAGCCCGGCATGATCCAGGTAGCGCCGTTCTCGAGCGTGAAGTCGTCGACGAGGATGGTGGCGCCCATGTTGGTCGGGTAGCCGGGGATGAGGCGCGGGCAGTCGCGATGGATGCGGCGGGAGTAGTTGGTGCCCCCGGGCGGCATCGACGACGAGGTGTACGCGTACACGATGCAGCCGTCGCCGAGGATGGCGTTGAACGGCGTCACCAGGCGCGCGTTGTCGAACGGCTCGAGGAAGACCGACCCGTACATCGAGCAGACGAGGACCATGCCGCGATCGGGATGGCTCGCGTTGCCGTGGTAGGCGTCCTCCTTGGCGATCGAGGCCTGGAGCGCCGGCTTCACGCGCGCGACGTAGTCCGGATCGAGGACGCCTTCGACGACGATGTAGCCATCGCGCTCGATGGCGCGCGCGATCTTCGCGCGATCGAGCGCCGCGAGCGCCCCTTCGACGGCGAGGCTCATCGTCCCTCCGCCGCGACGTCGAGCAAGTAGCGACCGTATTCGGTCTTCTCGAGCTCGCGTCCCAGCGCGGCGAGCGCGGCGGCGTCGATGAAGCCCTTGCGGAAGGCGATCTCCTCGGGACAGCCTATTTTCAGGCCCTGTCGTGCCTCCACCGTCTGGATGAAGGTGCCGGCCTGGAGGAGCGTGTCGGGCGAGCCGGTGTCGAGCCAGGCCGTGCCGCGGCCGAGCACCGAGAGCGTGAGCTCGCCGCGCTCGAGGTACACGCGATTGAGGTCGGTGATCTCGATCTCGCCGCGCGCCGAGGGCTTCACGTGGCGAGCGATCTCGCAGACCTGCTCGTCGTAGAAGTAGAGGCCCGGCACCGCAAAGCTCGACTTCGGCTCCTTGGGCTTCTCCTCGAGCGAGAGCACCTTGCCCTCCTTCGTGAACTCGACGACGCCGTACGCGGTCGGATCCTTCACGTAGTAGCCGAAGATGCGCGCGCCCTTCTCGATGCGCGACGCCTCGTCGAGGGTGCGCACGAGGCCGGTGCCGTAGAACATGTTGTCGCCGAGCACGAGGCAGCTCTTCTCGCCGCCGATGTGATCGGCGCCGAGGATGAACGCATCGGCAAGGCCGCGCGGCGCCGTTTGCTCGACGAAAGAGAGGGTCACGCCCCAGCGCGACGAGCCCTCGAGGGTCTCCTCGAACGACCGGCGATCGCGCGGCGTCGTGATCACGAGGATGTCGCGGATGCCCGCGAGCATCAGCGTGCTCAACGCGTAGTAGATCATCGGCTTGTCGTAGACGGGCAGGAGCTGCTTGCTCAGCCCGCGCGTGAGCGGGTAGAGACGCGTGCCCGAGCCGCCGGCGAGGACGATGCCCTTCATGCGCGCTTGCCTTCCGCGTAGTAGGCGGCCTGGAAGCGCTCGTGCTCCTCGGTGGAGACGCTCTTCCGCCAGGCCTCGTTGGCGAGGTACCAGCGCACGGTCGCGAGCAAGCTCGGTCCGAACGCGTGCTTCGCCTTCCAGCCGAGCTCGCGCTCCACCTTGGAGACATCGAGCGCGTACCGGAAATCATGGCCTTTGCGGTCGGGCACGTAGGTCATGAGCGCGCGCGCGGTCCCGGCGGGACGACCGAGCTCGGCGTCCACGAGGTCGGCGATGCGGTGCACGATCTCGAGGTTCGACGTCTCCTCGCCGCTGCCGAAGTTGTAGCTCTCGCCGGGCGTGCCGCGGGTGAGCGCGGTCCACAACCCGTCCGCGTGATCCTCGACGTGGATCCATTCGCGGATCTGCTTGCCCTCGCCGTAGACCGGGAGCTTCTTGCCCTCGGCGGCGTTGGTGA
>JAYTZB010001255.1:0-2095 GCA_043742085.1 Polyangiaceae bacterium | reverse complement strand
CATGCTCAGCGATGCTTTGATTGCGCGCCTGTCTGCGGTGGGCGTGATCCTGGCAGCCCAGAGCTCCTCCTCGCGAGCGCCACCGCGGACCATCACCGGCGGATCGGCGGCGCGGATCTCGCTGACGAGCTCGACGGCGCACGGGACGTCGTGCGCGTTGATGAACGAGCCGTGCTCGAAGTCGATGACGTAGCCGCGATCGAGGAGCAGCGCGCGATCGCTCGCGCTCGCGCCGAACACGAGGATGTTCTCGTAGTACGTCCCGAAGACCGCCAGCTCCGACAGCATGGCCGCGCGGGCCTCGGGATGGGTGAGGCGGGGGTCCTTTCGTTGAAGGCCCCAGTAGCGATAGGGAGGCACGGGAACGGGCACGGGGGTGCGCGGAACGAACGCGTGGACGGCCGCGGGACCGTAGAAGCCGTACGGCACCGTCCCGCCATGACTCACCGCAAAGAGGGCGGAGAAATGCAGGAGCGGCGCCGAGTACGGCACGTCGAGCAGCGTGTTGTCGGTCGGAAGCCCGCACGTGGCGTCGAACGTGATCGGTAGCTGGAAGGAGCTCCGAGCCATCGTGTGCTCGAGCCCCGCGAGCCCGTCCTCGCAGGCCGTCGCCAGCCGCTGGTGGAGCGCCCGGGCGTTGACGAGGGCGGCGGCCACGAGCGCGACGAGACCGACTTCGAAGGCGAGCCGCGCCGGTCGCCGCTCGAACGATTCGGTGCCGAGGAGCGAGAGTGAAACGGCGAGACCGGTGGTGAGGAACCGCGGCGCGAAGAACTGCCACCCGGGAAGATCGAGCGGCAGGACGAGCGCGGCCAGCAAGAGGCCTGCTCCGCCGATCACCAGCGCCACCTCTTCGGGCCTTCGAGGCGCACGCCGCAGGCGGAGGGCGGTGCGGACGATGGCGAACAGCGCGAGAGCGAAGACCACGAGACCGAGCGACGTCGAGCCAGGGACCGCGAGCCGCGGCAGCACCCTCGCCCACTCGGACGGGCTTGCCCACTCGGTCTTCTCCGAGTTCGCGAGCGTGGCCAGATGGGCCTGCGCGGTGCGCATGAGGAGCACCACCACGATGCTCGGGAGAGCGGTGACGGCGAGCCACGCCGCCTCTCGCAAGATCTCCCTCCGCCATTCCGGGGCGGGGACGCTCGACCGCTTCATCGTGGCGCGTGTCATCACCACCAACGCCACGAGCGCCAGGGTGATGAAGACCGCGAAGCCATGCAGGAAGAGCTGGACGAGAAGCGCCGTCGTCACCGCCGCCTTCTCGATGGGCCGGAGCCCCTCCGACCTCGACACCACGAACGCGAGCACCATCAAGCCGACCGCCATCGACAGCGTGAAGGCGAAGAAGCCCATGTAAAACGGCCAGCTGAACGCGATCGCGAATCCGACGAGGCACGAGGTGCGCGCCTTCCCCGACACGGCCTTCGACAGCCAGGCGACCGCGAACGCGAGCGCCAGGACGATGACGAGCTCGCTCACGCGCAGCGCCGTTCGCCAGGAGCAGACCGCGGCGATGGGACGATAGAGCACCGAGAACCCACGGCCGCTCAGCCCGAAGCCGACCGCGAATTGGCGTGCGTAGATCGAGCCGGGATCGTCGTAGTGCGACTCCATGTGAGCCGTCAGCACGGCCTCCGGGCCGTCGTTGGTCATCACCAGCGGAACGCTCCAGATCGCCCACAGAGCGCCCACGCAAGCGACGAGAAAGGCCAGGCGCAGCGCGTGGCGTTCCAGCTCCGGTCGCCTCACGCGGCGACCATAGCCCGACGTGCCGCAGGCAGCCAGACCGGTATGGCGACCTTGACGCCCGTCAGCACACGCGTAGCGTCCGTAAGGTGGACGGAGAGCGGAGCGCGTCGACGGCTGC
Source organism: Polyangiaceae bacterium (assembly GCA_043742085.1). Classification (GTDB taxonomy): domain Bacteria; phylum Myxococcota_A; class Polyangia; order Polyangiales; family Polyangiaceae; genus Labilithrix. The sequence goes on along the minus strand of JAYTZB010001255.1, from coordinate 225 downwards.
GTCGCCCGATGCGTTGGAGCTCTCCCGCCGCGTGTTCTTCGCGGCGATGGCGATCGGCTCGCTCGCCGTCGCGCTGGCGGTGCTCTCCGTCGCGTACCTGCCGACCAACGACGGTCCGCAGCACGTCCTCAGTGGCTTTCTCCAGAAGGCGTTCTCGGAGCCGGGCACGCCTTACCGCGCGCTGCTCGAGCCGCTCCCGGAGTTCGCGGAGCGCGGCTTCTCGCT
>JAYTZB010001254.1:0-1811 GCA_043742085.1 Polyangiaceae bacterium | reverse complement strand
CCGATCATCACCGACGCCATCCTCGTCGACCCGAAGTTCGGTACCGGCGCCGTGAAGGTGACGCCCGCGCACGACTTCAACGACTTCGCGACCGGCAAGCGCCACCAGCTCGAGGAGATCAACATCTTCAACCTCGACGGCACGATGAACGAGAACGGCGGCCCTTTCGCCGGCCTCGATCGCAAGCGCGCGCGCACCGCGGTGAAGAAGGCGCTCGACGAGAAGGGCCTCGCGCGCGGAGCCAAGCCCCACGTCCTCACGCTGCCACGATGCCAGCGCTCGGGCGGCGTCGTCGAGCCGATGATCTCGACGCAGTGGTTCACGAAGATGAAGGACATGGCCGACGAGGCCGTGAAGGCGGTGCGCGACGGACGCACGCAGATCATCCCCGAGGAGTGGCAGAAGACGTACGAGCACTTCCTCCTCAACATCCAGGACTGGTGCATCTCCCGTCAGCTCTGGTGGGGTCATCAGATCCCGGCGTGGCACGGACCGAACGGCGAGATCGTCGTGGCCCGCTCGCGTCCGCCGGAGTGCGGTGAAGGGTGGAACCAGGATCCCGACGTGCTCGACACCTGGTTCTCGAGCGCGCTCTGGCCGTTCTCCACGCTGGGCTGGCCGCAAAAGACCGACGCGCTCGCCAAGTTCTATCCCGCGAGTGATCTCGAGACGGGCTACGACATCCTCTTCTTCTGGGTGGCCCGCATGATGATGTTCGGGCTGCACTTCATGAAGGACGTGCCGTTCAAGCGCGTGCTGCTCCACGGCCTCGTCGTCGACGAGACCGGCGACAAGATGAGCAAGGTGAAGGGCAACGTCATCGACCCGCTCGATCTCATCTACGGAACGACCTTCGCCGAGATGGTGAAGAAGACGCTGCCCGGCGCGCCCGAGGGCGAGGCGATGGCGAAGTTCAAGAAGGCCTATCCGTCGGCGGCGGGCATGGGCACCGGCTTCCCGGCCTTCGGCGCCGACGCGCTGCGCTTCACGCTCTCCACCTTTCCGCCCTCGAACAAGCGCATCGCGCTCGCGCCGAAGCGCATCGAGGGCTACCGGCACTTCGCGAACAAGGTGTGGAACGCGAGCCGTCTCGTCCTCGGTCACCTCGAGGGCCTGGATGCCAGCGTGCTCTTCACGGGCGGCGCCGACGGCAGCGGCTCGACGCTCGCGCCGATGGGGTTCTTCAACAAGTGGATCCTCGCGCAGCTCGGCAAGACGGTTGCACTCTGCAACCAAGGCTTCGCGGCGTTTCGCATCGACGAGGCGGCGAACGAGACGTATCGCTTCTTCTGGAACGACTTCTGCGACTGGTTCCTGGAGGTCACGAAGCCGGTGCTGCGCGGCGCGCGCACCGAGGACGGGTCGGAGGGCCCTGCATTGCAGAGCAACGAGGCGGCGGAGACGCGCGTGGTGCTCGCGCACGTGCTCGAGACGTCGCTGCGGCTCCTGCATCCGCTCATGCCGTACATCACCGAGGAGCTGTGGCAGCGCTCGCCGCGCCCGTCGGGTCGGCGCTCGTCGATTGCGTTCGGGCCGTATCCGACCGGAGTCGATGCAACGGTCGACGAGACCGTGCTGCGCGAGATGGACGTGTTCAAGGCGGTGGTGGGCGCGGTCCGTACCATCCGCGCCGAGCACGACATCAAGCGCGCGGTCGACGCACCGCTGACCATCCGCGCGGAGAGCGACGCTGCGCGCGCGTTCGTCACCGATCGGCTGCAGGCGCTCTCGTTCCTGGTGGGGAGCTCTTCGCCGTTGGTGGAGAAGACGGGCGGTCCGCGTCCCGCCGGTACCGCGGTGAGCGTCGTGCC
>JAYTZB010001253.1:0-3126 GCA_043742085.1 Polyangiaceae bacterium | reverse complement strand
ACCTCATTCTGGGCCTCATTCGGCGTCGATGCCGCCCGCCGCCGGCTCGATGCCGCCGGTCCCCGGCTCGAATCGCGCGCTTCCCGAAAGCTGACCCGGTCCCCGGCTTTCTTGTAGCCTCGGAAATTCGGACGTTTCGAACGCGTTCGACGCGGGGGTGTAAGGGGCGCGGCGGCTGTCGCGTTGATGCGGATCCTGGGCGATCGCCGTCGCCGGGGACGTCCATCGAGATCCTTCCCTCTGCGAGCACGTAGCTCCGAGGCCGACCATGAACGATTCGAACGCGCCGCCGGGAAAATCCACGCCCTCGAACCCGCCGCCTCCTGCCGAGAGCGACGCCGAGACCTCGCCGATCACCGCGGCCATTCCGCCGCGGCCCGACGCGAGCCCGAGCCCGAGTGGGAGCCCGCCCAACGTCACGGCGCGACCGCCGCACTTCGCGCAGCGCACGAATCCTCCCGGCATCGTCACGCCGCCGCCGCCGCTTCCGGGCACGGCCGCGAAGCTCCCCAGCGCGCCCAACGCGTCGAACGCGTCGAACATCGCGCCCAACGCGCCGAACGTCCACGGCGCTCCGCACCCCGGCGAGCAGCCTCCGCCGCAAGGCGGACCGTTCCGCATGCAGGAGCATCCGGTGAACGTGCCGCCTCCCGCGCCGAAGACCAGGATCCCCCTCCGCACGATCCTGTTCGCCGCCGCAGGTGTCGTCGCCGCGCTCGCGATCATCCTCTTCGTCGTGTTCCGCCCGACCGCGCCGCGGAAGGCGCGCAGCATCGGCGCGCGTCTCGATCTCGCCGCGGGAGACGTCACCGTCAACGATGCGAGCGGCGACGTGAAGGCGCTCTCCGGCACGCCGCTCGGCGCCGGCGCGAGCGTCAGCACCGCGAAGGGCGCGCGCGCGCTCGTGCGTACGGGTGAGGGCGCAGCTCTGTTCCTGCGCGGTGAAACCAGCCTCAAGCTGCTCGAGCACGGCGTCGACGTCGCGTCCGGCGAGGTCTTCCTCGAGGCTCCTCATGTCGACGGCGACTCGCTCGAGTGCACGGTCGGCACGTATCGCGTCTCCGCGTCCGACGCGGGCGTGAGCATCAAGCGCGACGGCAAGGACATCACCGTCTACGTCGCACGCGGGCTCGCCATCCTCACGTCGCCCGGCGGTCGCGTCGAGATCACCGCGGGTGAACAGGGCACAGCGAAGGCCGACGGCAAGCCCACGCTCACGCCGGTCGCGTTCTGGCAGGACTGGACCGGCGGCATGGGCGATCAGCACGGCGCCCGCTCGGTCGGCAGCGGTACCGGTCGGCTCTACGGCCTCGATCCTTCGGCGCCCACCGGCGCGCCCGCACGCAAGCTCGGCATCGCGAAGCAGGTCGTGCATGCGGTCCTCCGCGATGGCGTCGCCGAGACCGAGGTCGATCAGACCTTCTCCAACCCCGGCAGCCAGCCCATCGAAGGCTGGTACTGGTTCACCATCCCGACCACCGCGATGGTCACCGGCTTCGCGCTCGAGACCAACGGCGTCCTCGTCGAGGGCGAGGTCATCGAGAAGCGCGAGGCGGCGGCGCAATACGGCAACGCCATGCGTCAGGGCAACGACCCTGCGCTGCTCGAGTGGGTCGACGGTCGCACCTACCGCGCGCGCGTCTTCCCGATCCCCGCCAGCGGCACGCGCCGCGTCGTCCTCCGCTACATCGAGATGCTGCCCATGGTCGAGGGCAAGACGCGATACGTGTATCCTCTCCGTTCCGACGATCCGGTCCGCTTCGACGAGTTCGCGCTCTCCGTCGACGTCGGCGGCACCGATCAGGACGTCGACGTGTCGTCGTCCCTTGACGCGCGCGTCGAGCCCGGCGGTCGCATCGTCTCGATGCGGCGCCGCGGGTACGTCCCGCGCGCCGACTTCCAGCTCGAGCTCTCGAGCAAGACGAAGCGGCCCACCGTGTCGGCGTGGCGCTTCCAGGCCGGCGCCGATCAGGCCGACTACGTCATGCTCCGCTACGCGCCGGACAAGGACTTCGCCAAGGAGCCGCAGGCCAACGCCGACGTCGTCCTCGTCGTCGACACGTCCGCGGGCGGCGACGAGAGCTCGCGTCAGCTCCGCGTCGCGGCCGCCGAGAGCGCACTCCGCGCGCTCAGCGATCAGGATCACTTCGCGCTCGTCACGCTCGACGTCTCGCCCACCGTCGTCTACCCGAAGGAAGGCCTCGCGCCGGCCACCGAGTCGGACATCGCGAAGGCCCTCGAGAAGCTCAGCGATCACCCGATCAGCGGCGCCACCGATCTCGGCGCCATGTTCGAGCCCGCGCTCGCTCGCCTCCACGGCAAGGAGCAGGCGGCGGTGATCTACGTCGGCGACGGCGCACCCACGTCGGGCGAGACCGGCGCGGAGGCCCTCCTCGATCGCCTTCGCCGTTCGCTCACCGGCTCGCGCGCGCGCTTCTTCGCCATCGGCACCGGCGCCGACGCGCATCACGATCTCCTCACGCAGCTCACGCGCGCCGGCGGCGGCCAGTACGTCCGCATCGACGAGTCGAGCCAGACCACCGGTCAGGCGCTCCGTCTCACGAGCGCCATCAAGACCGCGGCCATCACCGACATCGCGGTCGATGTCGGCGCAGGCCTCGACCAGCCGCTCTACTCGGCGACCGGCAAGCTCTCGCGCGGTGAAGAGCTCGTGCTCCTCGCGCGCACGCACCATCCGCTGCCCGACAAGGTGGCGGTGCACGGACGCATCGCCGGCAAGGACTTCGACGACAAGTACGACGTGAAGGTCGATACGACGTCGGTCACCGCGTCGCTCGTTCCGCGCCTCTGGGCAGCCGAGTATGCGCGTCGTCTCATGGGCTCTGGCACCGCGCAGGAGGACAACCGCGGCCAGATCCTCTCGCTCGGCGTCGAGTATGGCCTCATCACGCCGTTCACGAGCTCGCTCGCGCTCGACAGCGAGGCCTCGTACGCGCGGCAGGGCATCCAGCGAAGGCGCTCGCGCGTGCGCGGCGTTCGCCTCACGGCCATCGAGTCTCCTTCCGACGAGGAGCACCTGATGCGCGGGCTCCTTCCCGCTGCGCCCCCCACGATGATGGGCTGCAGCAGGAGCATGTCCGCGTCCTCCGACGATCGCGAGAAGAC
>JAYTZB010001252.1:0-3800 GCA_043742085.1 Polyangiaceae bacterium | reverse complement strand
TGCTCGCTCTCCAAGAAGGTCGACTACTGCCCGGGCGATCCCGCGCCGACCGATGGCGGGCCGACCACCGATGGGCCAGACCACCTCGTCGATGGCGCGCCTCCCCCGGTGACGACGACGACGATGTGCATCGCGTTCACCGGATCGCACGCGTCGGATCGCGAGGCCGCGCGGCTCGCGGCGCTGCAACAGCTGATCACGCAGGTCACGACGTCGCCCGGCGGCGGCACGCTGAACGTGGTGCGCGACACCGCGAATCGTCCGACGTCGGCAGACTTCAGCGCATCGGGGAGCGCCGAGGACTACCACGTGACCATCACCTACGACGCCGCCGGCAACGTGACCCAGCTGCGCCGGACCTGGTCGGGCGCCACGCAGACCGACACGCACGCGTTCTCGTACGACAGCCAGAACCACCTCACGTCGGCGAAGGTGACGTGGTCGGGCGCGAGCCCCACCGAGACCGAGTCGCTGACCTACGATTCCTCCCATCGCCTCTCGACGTGGAAGCAGACGTGGTCGGACGCTCAGCCGACCGAGAACGAGACGCTGACGTACGACTCCGACGGCTTCCTCGCCACGTGGAAGCGCACGTGGTCGGACGCTCAGCCCACGGAGACGGAGTCGTTCACGTACGACGCGAGCAAGCGCCTGACGACGTGGAAGCGCTCCTGGTCCGACGCCACGGCGACGGAGACCGCGACGTTCACCTACTCGGGCACCACGCGGACGCCCGCGTCGTCGAACCTGTCGGGCCCGATCCCGATGGGCTCGCACGTGGTGGACTGCAAGTAGCGATCGCGGTCCGGCAATACGTCGCGCGCTCGAGTCGCCACGCGATGCCGATCGGCCGATTTCCCTCAGCCTCCGGTTGTCTCCGCTGCACCCACTGCGCCGCGAGACGCGGTGAACGAGACGAGATCCAGCTCCCTCTTCGACGACGCCGTGCGCGACGCAGGGAACCGTCGGCCCGGGGATGAATAGGGTCTGGGGAGTACGGCGCGCGATCGCGGTATGAACGCCGTGACACCCCGTCGCGCGCGTGCGATCGGTTCGGTCGACACTCGGCCCATGCGCGCTCCATGCATCCCGGTGATCGCGTTCGCGGCCACGCTCGTGGCCGCGATGGCGTTCGGTCCCGAAGGAGAAGCGAGCGCGCAGGAGCCAAGGCCGCCGAGCGCGGAGACTCCTCTACCGCCGCCGCATCCGTGGCCTCGGCTCACTGACGAAGAGCTCGGTGTCGCGCCTCCGCCACCTCCGGCGCCACCTGCGCCCGCTCCCGAGCCGCCACCGCGCGCCGAACCGCGCGCGCCGCCATTCGGAGGGGCCGGCCAGCTCGTCATCACCGGCGACTCGACGATCGCCCTGTCCTCGACGCAGTACTCCGGGTCGGACGCGTCGAGCTTCGCCGCGGCGTTCTCGCCGGGGCTCGACGTGTTCGTCGTGCGCGGCCTCTCGATCGGCATCGAAGGAGACCTCGGTTACATTTCGGCAAAGGGCTACCGCTCCGACGGCAAGCTCGTGTCGACGACGGCGACCACACTGCGCGGCGCACCGCGACTTGGAGTGAACGTGCCGCTCGGGGCCTTCGTCTCGTGGTACCCGCGCTTGACCGTGGGCATCGAGTCGGTGCGTCGCGTGGAGGTCGAGACAAGGGAATCGACCTTCGGCGGCGGACCGCAAAGGTCGACGGAGATCGCGCTCGTCGTCTCGGGCTTCGCGCCCCTCCTGCTGCATCCGAAGCCACACGTCTTCGTCGGCGTGGGTCCGAGCGTGACCCACGCGTTCGGCGGCGCGCAAGGTGGCGCGCAGGCCGGCGTCGAGCGGACGACGATCGGAGCTCGATTCGTGGTGGGCGGTTGGTGGGACGGGGCAGCGCCGGCGCCGGATCCACGCGATGCGCCAGGCCCTGCGGAAGCTTCGGCGCCGCCGCTGCCGGAGCTCGGCGAGACCGGTCATTGGGTCTTCACGGGCGAGCTCGGCGGCGGTGTCTTCGCGACGAAGCGCACGCGCGGCGACTCGTCGACGGTCGTTAGCTTCGTCCCGGGCTTCGACCACTTCGTCGGCAAGCGCATCTCCGCCGGCGTGAGCGGCTTGATCGCGCACGGCCATACCGTCTTCACGCCGCCGGGTGGCGGCCCGAGCACGACGAGTGACGTGACCTCGTTCGGCGGTGCGGTGCGGCTTGGCGGAGACGTGCCGCTGTCCTCGCTAGTCTCGTTCTATCCGCGCGCATCGTTCGCCGTGGCGCGCGAGAGCTACGACGAGCGGTCCGTAGGCGCGCGCAACGGAGCGTCCGCCACGGTGCTCACGCTGGGCCTGTACGCGCCGCTGCTCTTGCACGTCGCAAGGCACCTCTTCGTGGGCTTCGGTCCTTCGGTGACGCACGACGTGCTGCGCAGCATCGACGACCGTCTCGGGGAAAACCTCGGCACCCGGGTCGGCGCGGGGCTGCTCGTCGGCGGATGGCTGTAGCGTCGCGTGGTCGCGATGCGTGTCGACGAGCACGTGTCGACGAGCACCCCGGAGCGCGCCTTGCCTCCGAGCGCACGCGGCGCGATGCTGACCGCATGGGCGCGCATCGGCCGGTCTTGCTGGCGCTTGTCCTCCTCTGCGCGCCCGCGGGCGCGAGCGCGGCGCCGCCGCAGGCGCAGGCGCTCACCGACGTGCAGGTCATCCCGCTCCCGCGGGTGGCGCGTCGTATCGATCACATCGCCGTCGATCCGGCGCGCAAGCGGCTCTTCGTAGCAGCGCTCGGCAACGGCACGCTCGAGGTGCTCGACGTCGGAGCAGGCACGCGCATCACGAGCGTCGGCGGCTTGAACGAGCCGCAGGGTGTGGCGTACGTCGCGCAGCAACGTCGCGTCGTCGTCGCGATGCGCGGCGGGTCGGTCGCGGCATTCGACGACTCGACCTGGCAGCGCGTGGCGACCATCCCGGATGTCCGCGACGCCGACAACCTGCGCTGGGACGCAGCCGCCGCGCAGCTCTACGTCGGCTACGGCGAAGGCGCAGGCGCAGGCACAGGCGCCCTCGGTGTGATCGATCCGGCCACCATGAGGATCGTCGCGAGCATCGCGGTCGGCGCGCATCCCGAGTCTTTCCGGCTCGAGGAGAACGGGCCGCGCGTCTTCGTGAACGTGCCCGACCTGCACGAGATCGTCGTCGTCGATCGCAAGACGCGCGCGATCGTGATGCACGTGCCGCTGCCCGGTTTCGCCGACAACTACCCGATGTACCTCGACGAGCGCGGCCATCGCCTCTTCGTGGGCGTGAGGCAGCCCGCGGAGCTCCTCGTCTTCGACACCACGACCGGCAAGCGCATCGCGCACGTGCCATGCGCCGGGGACACGGACGATCTCTTCTACGACGCGAAGCGCGATCGCGTTTACGTCGTCGGCGGCGAGGGCTTCGTCGACGTCTTCGACGCCGCCTCCGCCAGCTACGACCGCCTCGCGCACGTCCTTACGCGCAAGGGAGCGCGCACTGGCCTCTGGTCGAGCGATCTCGATCGACTCTTCGTCGCGTGGCCCGCGCGCGACGGCAAGGATGCCGAGATCCACGGGTACGCGCCGCCGTGAGCAGGTCAGCGCGGCGGGCTAAGCCCCGGGCCGACGTCGCACCCGTGTCGCAGCGGACCGGCCATGGCGTGCGCGAGGCGCCAGGTGACTCCGATCGATCGACCACCGACCGACGGGAGCTTCTCGGGTCCGAGGAACGCGTACGGCGCCTCGGCGTCGTTCCGCCACGGATTGCGTCTCCCCATGGAAGAGCGTCGCGCTTTCGGAGCCTTCTCGCAC
>JAYTZB010001251.1:0-7498 GCA_043742085.1 Polyangiaceae bacterium | reverse complement strand
CGGCCGCGGCCGCGGCAAGCACGGAGACACGCGTTGCGGAGCGCATCATCAGTGGAGCGTCGCCTTGCGCGGCGCGACCAGCTTCGAGAGACGAGCTTCGATCTGCGGGATGTCCGGGGCCTGCGGCTCGAGCTCCATCACGCGCGTGAGATCCGCACGTGCCACCTCGGTCGCGCCGATGCGCAGCGCCAGCGCCGCGCGCTCGCGGAGCATGCGGGTGGAGTCGGGGACGAGCGTCACGATGCGATCGACCGCGATGAACGCGCGCGCATGCTCGCCGCGCTTCGCCCACGTGGCCTCCAGGTTGGTGAGGAGCCGCACGAGCGTCGCCCGTGCCGTCGCCGGCGTGAAGAGCGCAGCATGCAGCTCGGCGCCCTCGCCGAGCGCTCGACGCAGGAGCGCGGTCGCCGCGGCGGCGTCGAGGATGCGTCCACCGTCGAACGGATCGACGACGATCGGAGTATCGGACGCGGTCAGCGATGCATCGACACGAACCAGGAAATGCCCTGGAAAAGCGATGCCGCGTGCGATGAGGTCGCCCTTCTTCGCCATCGCGCACCACACGATCGAGAGCGTGATCGGGATGCCGAGCTTCTTCGCCAGCACGTCGTTGAGGAGGCTGTTCCTCGGATCGTAGTAGTCGTCGGTGTTGCCCTTGAAGCCGAGGCTCGCGAAGCGCTTGCTCACCGCGAGCACGCGATCACGCAGCGGCGCGGACACGTCGGACGGCTCGCCCAGCGCGTCGAGCTCCTCGAGCAGCGCGCTGACGTCGAGGTCGTCGTAGGTGTCGCGCGCGACGAGCGCCGCGCCCAGCGCGATGTCGAGCTCGTCGTCCGGCATGCGGGCGAGCTCGTCGAACGACGGCAGCTGCGACGTCTGTGACGAGCCTTTCACCGCTCCAGGATTGCAACGGCACGCGGTCGCGCGCAAGCGACTTGACGCGCCGGCCTTTCCCTCGGAAAAGAGCCGTCGAACATGTCGCAGACCACGGAAAAGCAGGCACTTCGCAAAGGCTTCGAGAACTCGCGGAACGTCCACCCGGTCGGGATCACCGGCAAGGAGGCGCCCGCCGACATCATCGCGACGATGTTTCCGGCGTACGTCGGCCGTCAGGAGCGCACCGCCTTCGAGCTGATGCGCCGCTCGTCGCAGGACGACACGTGCACCTTCTTGACCATGTCGGGCGCCATGACGCCGGCCGGTCTCCACCAGTCGTGCCTCATCCCGCTCATAGAGCGCGGCCTCGTCGACTGCCTCACGACGACGGGCGCGAACCTCTATCACGATGCCCATCGCATCATCGGTCACCGCGTCCGCGAGATCGATCCCAACGCCGGCGATCTCCAGTACCGGCTCGCGCGCATCATCCGCATCTACGATCTCGGCTTCTGGGAGGAGACGCTCCTCGAGACCGACAAGTTGTTCAGCGCGCTGCTCCTGAAGCCCGACTACCAGAAGAAGATGACCACCACCGAGCTGCACTGGCTGCTCGGTCGCGACATCGCGAAGATCGAGGCGGCGCTCGGCGTGCAGAGCCCGTCGCTGCTCTCGACGTGCTGGCGCTACGGCGTGCCGATCTTCGTCGGCGCGGTGCAGGACGGCTCGATCTTCCTCAACATCGTGAAGCTGAAGAGGCTGATGCCGCGCGACAAGTTCAAGCTCGAGATCGACGTCAACGACGACGTCTTCGAGATGGGGGCCATGCAGCACCACTGCTTCGGCACGCTCAAGAAGAAGATGGCGATCTGGATCCTCGGCGGCGGCGTTCCGAAGAACTACACGCTCCAGGGCGAGCCGCTCCTCGATCAGATCCTGGGCGTACCGACCCATGGCTTCGACTTCGACGTGCAGTTCTGCGTCGACCCCGTCGACAACGGCGCGCTCAGCTCGTGTCCCGCCGGTGAGGGCCACACGTGGGGCAAGGTCTCGGCGGAGAGCGTGCAGTACGGCTCGATGTACGTGCACTGCGACGTGACCGCGGTCTTTCCGTGGCTCACGTACGCGCTGCTCTCCGATGCGCGCGTGCACAAGAAGCCGCGCCGTCTCTACGACGCGCGCGAGGTCGCCGTGAAGAACCTCCAGAAGGAGATCGACAAGCGGAAGAAGAAGCTCCTCGAGACCGTCGAGTTCGAGATGCCGACCAAGGCGAAGGCCAAGGAAGGCCTGCGGAAGAAGGCGTCGAAGGGCCGCTGATGGCCGTCGCGCCGCCGTTCGAGACCTACTCGGTCGCGGCGTGCCGCGCGCGGATCCGCGCGCGCAACGACGCGCTGAACGCGGTGCTCACCGAGGTCGATCCGCCGGAGTCGGAGCCGGCGGCGTCGGACCATGCGCCGCTCGCCGGTGTTCCGTACGTCCTCAAGGACACGTGGGACACGGCCGGGATCCGCACGACGGGCGGCTCGTGGCGGCATCGGGAGCGCGTGCCCCGCGAGTCCTCGCATGCGCATCGCGCGTTCGCGAAGGCAGGCGCGGTGCTGCTCGGAAAGTCCAACCTCTGCGATCTCGCGTTCTCGGCAGAGAGCGACAACCACCTGCGTGGTCCGGTGCGGAATCCGCACGATCCCACGCGGACCGCAGGCGGCAGCACCGGCGGCGGCGCAGCAGCGGTGGCGGACGGCATGGCGGCCTTCGATTGGGGCACCGACTTCGGCGGATCGATCCGCGCGCCAGCGGCATTCTGTGGCGTGGTGGGGCTGCGTCTCTCGCATGCGACGTGGCCGGTGGGCATCGAGCACTTTCCGCGGATCGCCCAGTTCTTCTGGGACTTTTGCGGCATGGGCCCGCTCACGCGCACGGTGGCGGGGGCACGCGCAGTGACGCATGCCGTGAGCAGCTCACTCCGCGCGGAGGGTCGTCCGCACGTCGCGATGGATCCCGATCGCGTGGTCCTCTACGCGCCCGATCGCGGACACACGGGCGAGTGGCCGACGTTCGTGCCCGACGCGCAGCGGCTCCTCGACGACGCAGGCATCTCTCACGAGGTCACGCGCGCGCTGCCCGAGCCGGACGAAGTGAATGCAGTCTTCACGGAATATCTGGGCGCGCACTTCAAGGAGTTCATCGCCGGCGACGAGCTGCCGGTGCTCCAGGCGCTGCCCGCCGTGCTGCTTGCGCTCGTGAGTGGCGGGCGCTTCGACAAGCGCGTCCATCGCAACACGGCGGTGCTCTTCGCTGCGTGCGGCGTCGCCTCGCTTCGATATCGCAATCGCGAGCGCGCCGCGGACGGCCTCGCTACGCTTCGTCAGCGCATGCAGGAGATCTGGAGTCGCGGTCAGCTCGTCGTGGCGCCGACCTGCACGGTACGACCGCCCAGGCACGGTCGATCGGCGTTCGCCTACCGCGCGATGACGTTCTGCAAGCTCGGCAACCTCACCGACGCGACCGCGCTGGCGCTCCCCTTCGGTCGCTACCTCCCGCGCGGCGAGCCCGCGATGCCGCGGTCGCTGCAGATCCTGGGACCGCCGGGCTCGGAGGACGCGGTGCTCGCGCTCGCCGAGCGGCTCGAAGGTCACTCGAAGCCGAGCGTCGCGAGCATCTCGAACAGCGACAGCACCAGCGTCGCGTTCGGGTAGTCGAACACCACGCCCGCGCGCGCCACCGTTCGCGAGCGCCCGATCGCGTCCACCTCGGTCGAGGCACGGGGCGGATGAGCCCAGGCGACGACCGCGTCGAGCACGAGCGGGTCCCACATGGTCGGCGTCGAGAGCGTGACCGAGAGGCGTTCGCCGGGGACGAGGGGCTCGTCGGTCTCGAGGCCCGCGCCCGCCAGGCTGAGATCGACGACCACGGCCTGACGCTCGAGGCCCGCGCGCTGGCCCACGAGCCCTACGAGCATGACCGAAAGGCGCACCCCACGTCGCTCGTGCGCGCGAAAATGTGCACCAGGCATGCGGGAGCCGTCTCGCGGGGGTGGCACGGATAACGACGCCAAACCCAGGCGAAGGTATCACGGGGTGACAGCGGTTGGCGTTTTCAAGTCCGGGTCGGGTAGGATGGAAAACAGAGTGCGAGGCGGGTCCAGGGCGACACCCCTCGGGGCCGACAAAAACATGAGCCAGGATACGCGCAAGGACAAACGCGCCAAGGTCGTCAGCCTCAACGTTCGCTACAAGAGCGCGACGGTCGACGAGTTCATCGAGAACCACTCGCACGACGTGAGCAAGGGCGGCCTCTTCGTCAAGACGCCCACGCCGTTCCCGCCCGGCACCCTCCTCAAGTTCGAGATCCGCCTCGCCGGCGACAAGAGCGTCATCTCCGGTGTCGGTCGCGTGGTCTGGAAGCGCGAGCCGACCTCGGCCGGCGCCGAGAAGCCCGCGGGCATGGGCGTGAAGTTCATCAAGATCGACGACGCCTCGCGCGCGATCATCGATCGGCTCATCACGCAGAAGGCCGACGCCGGCAGCGCATACACCTCCGAAGAGCCCATGGAGGACGTGCCCGCGCATCCGTCGACGTTGCGTGGCCTCACCGCCGCGACCGCCGTCGAGCCGCCCAACGAGGCGCCCGGTCGTTCACCGGTGAACGTGCCCGCGGCTCCCGGTGGCGGCGTCGCCAGGCTTCCCGTTCCGCCCGCGAGCGCCGGCATTGCGCCCACCGCAGGCTCCGCCGCTGCGAAGGGCGGCCCGCCTCCGCCCGTCGCGAAGTCACCGATCGGCGGCGGCACCCTCGCAGGTCCGCGACCGACCGGCGTGCCCGCCGTTCCGGGCTCGTCGCCCAAGCTTGCCGTTCCTGCTGGCGCGCCGGGCGCAGCGCCTGCGGCCGCCACGAGCTCGAAGCCTGCCGTCGGTACCGCAGGCGCCGGCGCGAAGCCTGCGGTGCGTCCGCCCGGTGCAGCGCCTCCTCCCGCGCCCGCAGGAAAAGCGCTCGCGCAGACGGCGATCGGCGTTGCGCCCGCGCCGGGTCTCGGCGGCGCGTCCGTCACCGCCGCGACCGCAGCGGCTGGCGTATCGGACAAGCCGTCCGAGCCGAAGCCCGCTCCTCCGGGCGCGCCTCCGCCGCGTCCGATGGCGCCGCCCGCCCGCAAGGCGACCATGATGGGCATGGGCATTCCGGGGGCATCGTCCCCGCCGCCGAAGGACGGCGGATCGCTTCCGTCGCCCACGCCTCCGCCGGCCGCGACGGCAGCGCTGACGCCGCCGCCCGCGAAGACCGCGGAGCCCATGTTCCCGAAGATGGATCCGGAGAGCGGCAGCGAGCCGGCCCGCGATCAGACCGTGATGAAGCAGGCCGCCGAGCTCCTCGAGGAGGCGCTCAAGGAGGCCGGCGGATCGCTGGACGAGATCGGCCAGAATCCGCTCTTCGGAAAGCAGGGCGACGCGTCGCTTCACGAGCAGATGCCGGCGAGCGCGCGCTCGCAGTCCGGCGACACCGTGATCATGTCGTCTCCGAGCGCAGGTAGTGAGCCGCTCACGCTCGGGACATCGGCGAAGCCGAACCTCAGCCCGAGCGCGCCCGGCGTGACCGAGACCGCACGTGCGGGAGCGTCGCCGTCGATCGGCTCACCGTCGGCGTCGCAGGCTCCGCCCGCGAAGGCGTCGGAGCCGCGGCGACTGACCGATGATCTCGACGGCAAGAAGAAGGGCGGCAGCGCAGGGCTGCTCGTCGCTGCGCTCGTATTCGTCGTCCTCGCGGGCGGCGGGATCTACGCGTACACGACCGGCGCCCTCGCCGGCATCATCGGCGGACCGACGCCGATGCCGAGCTCGAGCGCTTCCACTCCGCCCACGCCTCCCAGCGCGAGCGCGAGCGCGAGCAGCACACCCGCGATGGCGATGACCGATGCCGGCGCAGAAGCCACCGACGCGTCGGCCGCGATGACGACTGATTCCGGCGCCGCCACGAATGCGGCCGGCGATGCCGCCGCCGACGCCGTCAAGGACGCGGGCAAGGCTGCCGTCACGACGACCGCTGCGCCTCCGCCCGTTCCGCCGCCGGCGCCTCGCCCGCAGCCGCGTCCCAGGCCTCCCGCACCCCCGAAGCCGGAGCCCACGGGCGACAGCACCGCGACGCCGTCGACTCCCTCGACACCGTCGACGGACACGACGCCGACGCCGGCGCCGACTCCGGTTCCGGTGCCCACACCCGCGCCGACGAAGGACCCCGCGAACGAGCTCTGAGCGCATGGCCGAGCATGCGGTAGGCGTGGGCAGCGAGCTCGCCAAGAAGTACCGCGTCGGTCGTCTCCTCGGTGAGGGAGGCATGGCGACGGTCTTCGAGGGCGAGCACATGCGGCTCGGCCAGAAGGTGGCCATCAAGGTCCTCCACGAAGACCTCGTGAGCAACGTCGAGCTCATCGCGCGCTTCGAGCGCGAGGGCCGGGCGCTCAGCAAGCTGAAGAGCCGGCACGTCGTCCGCGTGTTCGATGTCGACGAAGCGCCGAACGGCGTGCCGTTCCTGGTGATGGAGCGCCTCGAAGGCACTGACCTCGCCGAGGAGATCGGAGCGCGTGGCGCGCTGCCCATCGCGGAGGCGGTCGGCTACGTCATGCAGGCCTGCAGCGCGATGGAGGAGGCGCATGCCGTCGGCATCGTCCACCGCGACCTGAAGCCCGCGAACCTGTTCCTCACCACAGAGGGCGGAACACGCATCGTCAAGGTGCTCGATTTCGGCATCGCAACGGACGCGCTGCCCGAGCACGATGCGCGGCTCACGCAGACGACGTCGGTGATGGGAACACCGATCTACATGGCGCCCGAGCAGTTCCGGAGCACGCGCGACGTCGACGGCCGCGCGGACATCTGGGCGCTCGGCGCCACGCTCTACGAGATGCTCACCGGGTCGCCCCCGTTCAGCGGAACGTCGAGCACGATCGGCCTCGCGGTCGTCATCGACGACTTTCCGCCCATCGAGGATTCCCGTCCTGACGCGCCGGCCGCGCTCCGAGCGGTGGTCGCGCGCACGCTCGAGAAGGATGCGGCGAGGCGCTTCGCCACGATGCGCGAGCTCGCGGACGCGCTCGCGCCCTTCGGAGATACCGTGATCATCGCGCCGAGCTCCAGCCCACGGGTGACGGCGGCCGACGCGCTCGGCCGCGCATCGACGCGGCCCGTGATGACGGCGGTGGTGCACGCGCCGAGTCCCGCGACGCGCGACGCGGCGAAGGCGAGCACGCCAGCCCCGGAGCTCAGGGCCGCCGCGGCGCCGTCGCGAATCTCGTCACGCCGGCGGGTCGTGCTCGCGGCCGCCATGGTGGCGGCGGTCGCGGGCGCGTCAGCGTTGTTCGTCGCGACGCGCGCGCCTTCCGGCGGCCGGACCGCAGCGCAGGCCGCCGCGTCGTCCGCGTCCGCGTCCGCGGGGTCGTCGTCGCCGATCGCGCCGACGTCCACCACGGCCGCCGTGCTGTTGCCGCTCGTGCCGGACCCTCTCGACGGAGGCGCCTCGGCGCCGCAGCTCGCAGCCGTCGGCTCTCGTCTCGCCCCGCCCACCAGCCCGACGGGGATCGCCATGCGCACGGACGGCGGCCGTGCAACCGCCGCGCCGAGCGGCGGTGCGCCATCGG
>JAYTZB010001250.1:0-3320 GCA_043742085.1 Polyangiaceae bacterium | reverse complement strand
ATCACATGCCCGCCCGGCGTCGCGTGCGCCGTCACGTGCACGGGCATGAAGAGCTGCGGTGTGGTCGACTGCGGTAGCGCCACGAGCTGCCAGGTGGCCTGCAACGGTGATCAGTCGTGCGGCGCGGTCCGAGGCACCGCGACCACCACCAGCGTGACGTGCACGGGCAAGGATGCCTGCAGGATCGTCGGTTGCGGAGGCGATACGTGCACAGTGCAATGCAACGGGAACGCCTGCAAGGCGCAGGACGTGAACTGCTGCGCGAAGAACTGCACGGTGAACGGCGCGCCCAGCGGTCAGTGCAACATGTGAGCGCGCCCCGCTCGCGTCGCGCTCAGCGCTTGGTTCCAGGATCGCGCGGGCCGCGGTCCCCCGCCAGCGCGAGCACCTGGTCGAGACCCGCGCTGAGGAAGCCGAACATCTCGCTTCCGTTGGTCGACGTGACGTTCACGCGGTCGAACGATCCCCGGAAGGCGCGCGCCACCTCGGGCATGGTCTCGGTGATCAGCACCTCGCGCAGCCGCGCTTCGCTGAGGTCGACGTGCGCGGCGCGCGCGAGACGAACCAGGGTGGCATCGGTCTCACCGGCCTCTCGCTTCGCCTCGAGCTCGATGGCTGCGCGCTCGCGATCCGCCTCTGCCTTGCGGCGCTGGCGCGCGAGCTCCGCCTCGAGGCGCTGGCGCGCGAGCTCGTCCTCGTGCTGCCGCGCCTCCTCGGCACGACGGCGTTCGACCACGAAGCGCGCCTCCTCTTCGGCCATCAGCTCGCGGCGTGATTGCTCCTCGACGCGCCGGCGCTCCGCGTCGAGGCGCGCGCGCTCCTGCTTCACGCCGTTCTCGGCGATGAGCGCGTCGAGCGCGAGCTTCTCGCGATAGGGAGCCTGGAGGCGCCCGAAGACCTCCTGGGAGAGCACCTTCACGTCCTGGATCTCGATGGTGTCGAGGACGACGCCCCATCCCGCGGTCGTGACGTCGTTCAAGCTCCCCTCGCCCGCGAGGATGGGCGCGATCTCACCCATCAGCGCCTGTGCGACGAGGTCCTTGCGATGCGTGATGCACTCGTCGAGCGTGAGGCGCGCCACGATGCGCCTCGTCGCGCCGACGAACATGTCGCGCAGGATCTCGGTGAGCGAGGAGCGATCGACGTCGATCATGCGGAACGCGAGCAAGGGGTCGGCGATGCGATACACGGCGAGGCCGCGGACCTCGACGCCGACCTTCTCGACCGTCACCTGATCGGCCGAGAAGGTGAGCTTCGCGATCGATGTCGGCACCACGGCTACGCTGTCCCACGGCCACTTGAAGCAGGAGAGGCCCTGACCCGAGCGGACCACCTTCCCGCGGCGCATCTGGATCAAGAACTCGTTGGCGTTCGCGGTCACCCGGCCCCAGCGGGGAATCTCTCTCATGATTTCTCTTCCATGCAGGCCACGACTGCAAATGCAGCGCCGTATCGCTACCGACGCGTCCGCCTGCATTTTTCAGGGCTGCGAAGCACCGGAACGGGGCAGAGAGCACCGCGACGGTGCGGTCGGAGCTACCAATCCGGCGCGCCCCGCGCGATGATCCGCAGCCCACCATGGCGCGCTCGGCTCCGCTCGGAAGACTACTCATCGACACGGGTGTGCTCACCCAGGCCGAGCTGGATGAGACGCTCGTCGTCCAGAAGACCGACAAGCGCCGGCTCGGAGAGCTCCTCGTCGAGCGTGGCGTGGTGACCGCCCAGCAGCTCGCACAGCTCCTCTCGCATCAGCTGAGCTGCCCGTGGATCTCGCTCGCGCATCTCGAGATCGCGCCCGAGATCCTCGCGCTGCTGCCGAGCGACGTGGCCATCGAGCACGCCATGGTGCCCGTGCATCTACGTACGTCGAAGGGTCAGAAGATCCTGTACGTCGCGACCGACGACCCGACCGACGACATCGCGCTCGCGATGTGCGCAGCCGCCGCGGAGATCATGGTGCGGCCGATGGTGGCGGAGGCCGGCGAGGTGCGCGCCGCGCTCGCGCGGCTCTACGGCGCCGAGATGCCTGCGAGCGCGCCGACGTCCACCACCGCCACGGCCACGGCCACCGCCACCGCAGCCGCCGCGAAGGCGCTGGGGAAGCCGCCCGTGCCGGAGCGCGCGAAGAAGGTCTCCATCCGCGAGTCGCTCGAGGAGAACGACCTCGTCGAGGTCGAGGCGTCGAGCCCGCCCGAGAAGCGAGCGCCCACCGTGCTCGCGCTGAACGCACCGGAGGCGTTCCTGGCGCAGTGCCGTCAGGCGGTGAAATCGCTCTCCGCAACGCTCATCGACGGCGGCATCGCGCGCGCCGCGGAGCTCGTCGCGGAGCATCGACCGTGCGCCATCGTCGTGACCGACGACGTCTACGCGTTCGATCGGTCGGGGCTCAATCGCCTCGCCCTCGACAACGACGCGCATCTCGTCGTGTGGAGCGAAGAGGTGGACGGTCGTCAGCTCGAGCCGCTGCTCGAGGGCGCCATCGATCGCTGGGGCCGTTCGTCCTATGAAAAAGGGGCGATCGTCGATGGTCGCTACGAGCTGCTGCGCGATCTCGGAGACGAGTCGAACGTCGGCACCGGCGCTCGCTGGGAGGTACGTAACGTACGCACGGCACGCCGCTCGCTTCTCGCGCTCGCGGTGCGTGTCGAGGACAGTGAGGAGCACGCGGCCGCCATCCGTCGCGAGCAGAAGGCGCTCGCACGCATCACACATCCCGGCGCCGTCGAGCTGCGCGATGCCGGCACGACCGAGCTCGGTGATCCGTACGTCGTGCTCGAGCCGCTCGAAGGACGCACGCTCGACGGCCTAGTCGCGGCGCGCACCAAGCTCGTGCCCGATGACGCGTGCGCGGTGATCCTCCAGCTCGCGGACGTGCTCGCTGCGGCGCATGCGGCGGGCGTCGTGCATCGACGCGTCGTTCCAGAGAACGTGGTGGTCGCGCGAGACGGCTACGGCATCGAGCGGGTGCGGCTCACGTGCTGGGGACACGCGACCGTCAGCATCGGGGACGTCGAGGTCGCAGACGTTCGGGTCGATCTCGCTGCGCTCGGCCGCTGCGCGTTCGAGGCGCTCACGGGCAAGCGACCGCGCGCCAGCGAGGACGCTGCCGGCGTCGCGGCAGCAGGCATTCCGCCCGCCCTCGTGCCGGTGATCACGCGAGCGCTCGCCTCGGACGCGTCGGCGTTCCAGTCCGCGAAGGATCTCGCGCACGCTCTCCACGAGGTGGCGCCGCGCGCGAGAGAGCGCACGCAGCTCCTCGACGCTTCGCCGAAGGCGCGCGACGCAGCATCGGCCAAGCCGGCGGTCGCGGCGGCGGCCAC
>JAYTZB010001249.1:0-3451 GCA_043742085.1 Polyangiaceae bacterium | reverse complement strand
GGCGCGCCGCAGGTTCATCGCGATGTTCCGGAACTTCCCGATGGCCACCGACCGTTCGGCGTCGCTCCGGGGAAGGAAGAAGTCCTTGACGTTGAAGGTCGCGATCCGCAGCGGCATGGCGGACATCCTAGTGGGAGGACGAAGATTCCCTAGCGAATAGTCTCGCGCTGCCACGGGATGACGGTCGCCCGATTAGCGCTACACTCTCCGGACATGGAGCTCAGCGAAGACGCCATCCGCTCGATCGTCGCGCACCTCGCGCATCTGCGCGCCGAGTACGGCGAGGTCCTCGAGAAGCCCGATCTCGTCGAGCCGAACGGCGAGTATTTCCCGGACGAGTTCGCCCTCGAGCCCAAGGCCATCGAGCGGCTGATGCGACGCATGATGACGTACGCGCCGCTCGCGAGCGATCTCGACGTGCAGCTCGGGTTCGTCGAGCCCGGCGACGAAGCAAAGGCCGGTGGCGGATGCGGCAGCGGCGCCTGCGCTCCCGGTGAGAAATCCAAGAGCGTCATCATGAGCGGCGCGGTCGAGACCGACGACGGCTACGGCGTCGTCCTCGCCACCGCCGACGTCGGCGAGCCGAAGATCCTCACCGCTTCCCTCGCGCGCGCCATGGGACGCCTCGTTCTCTTCGAAGCCGACGAGGAGGTCGACCCGCGCGACGAGGGCGCACTCTCCGAGCTCACCGCGGTCGCGTGCGGGCTCGGCGTCATCCTCCTCAATGGAGCGTCCGTCTACAAGAAGGGCTGCGGCGGCGTTCGCCAGCACCAGGGCACGTTCCTCGGCGTCCAGGAGCTCGGCCTCGCCTGCGCCCTCTTCGTTCGCGCCACCGACGGCAAGCCCGGCGCCGTTCGCCGCCATCTCGCGGTCACGCAGCGCGAAGCGTTCGACCTCGCGCTCGACTGGGTCGACGGTCAACCGAAGCTCGTACGCGCGCTCACGAAGGATCCGTCGTCCCTCGCCGACGGCATCTTCACGATCGAGGAGAAGAAGGGCCTCCTCTCCCGCCTCCTCACGCGCAAGCGCGACGACGACATGCCCGACGCCGCTTCTCCGATCTCCGTCAAGCCGAAGGAGCGCTCGGAAGAGGAGCGCCGCCGCATCGCCGAGACGCGCGCGCTGGTCGAAGAAGCGCTCGGCGAGTAGCGACGCACGGCCGGCGGGCGGCATCGAAGCGCCATGCTCGACCTCTACACCGCCGCCACGCCCAACGGAAAGAAGGTCCCCATCCTGCTCGCCGAGCTGGGGCTTCCGTACGAGATGCACCTCATCGACTTCTCCAAGAAGGAGCAGAAGTCGGCGGCCTTCCTTGCCATCAACCCAAACGGGAAGATCCCGGCGCTGGTCGACAGCGAGGGCGAGAAGGGCGAGCGCGTCGTGCTCTTCGAGTCCGGTGCGATCCTCCAGTACCTCGCGGAGCGTGCGGGCAAGCTCCTCGGCAAGGACGCGGCCGGACGCGCCGAGGTGATGTCGTGGCTCTTCTGGCAGGTCGGCGGGCCCGGTCCCATGTTCGGCCAGGCCGCCTCCTTCAGTCGCGAGCAGCCGCCGAACAAGCCCGCCGCGGAGAAGTTCCTCAACGAATCGAAGCGCCTCGCAAAGGTCCTCGACGATCGCCTCGAGCATCGCCAGTACATCGCCGGCGACTACTCGATCGCCGACATCGCTTGTTATCCGTGGTTCGAGGGCATCACGAAGTTCGAGGCGAGCATCCTCGAGGGCCTTCCGTATGTCGAGAGCTGGATGCTTCGCATGGCGGATCGGCCGGCGGTACAGAAGGGCATGCGCCTCGGCCGCAACGACTGAAGCGTCGCGAGCTGCCTAGAGCGTGTGCGTCGCCGTCATGAGGATCGGCGCGGGCGCGGCCGTGGGCGCGGGCGTTCTCACCGCGCGGCTCCGGGTTGCCGCTTCGAGCTTCTCGATGAGCGTCGCGATGCTCTTCCGCGCCGAGCCCTCGTTCGCGAGACGGAGTCGCTGCGCGCCTACGAACGCGTCGCCCACCGTCGCGGTGTAGGGCGCGATGATCTCCTCGTCGAGGACGACCGCGCCCGTCGCCGTATCCTTGAGCGTGTAACGGATCCGCGACGTCACCTTCATGTCCATGCCGAAGAACGGCTGCTTGAGCGCGATGAGCTCCGCGGTGACGACGTACTTCGCGTGCGGGTTGTCCGAGAGCAGGCCGGCCTTGCGGAGCGAGCTGACGAGCGCGCGCTTGAACGCGGGATTGTCGATCTGCGAGACACCCCACATCGCGTCGGTCTGCTCGCCGCCGGTGACGACGCCCACCGCCACCGACTGCGCGACCTCCGGGCCGGCGGCCGTCTTGAGGTCGGCCGCCTTCACGGTCATGCCCTGCGCGGTCGCGCCGGACACGCAGCCGCCGAGGAACATCGCGGCGACCAGGGAGAGAGAGAGGAGACCGGAGAGCGAGGGGCCCGTGTTTGCCATGGGGGCCCTGTCGGCCGCGGCCCGGGGCGGTTGCGTGAAATCAGCGCGCGCCGCGCTGCTCCGCGGGCTTGTCGGGCCGCGAGAGGTTGTGCGCCGTGGTGATGAGCGCGATGTGCGAGAAGGCCTGGGGGAAGTTGCCGACCAGGCGCTTCGCCTTCACGTCGTACTCCTCCGAGAGCAAGCCGACGTCGTTGCGCAACGCGAGCAGCCGCTCGAAGAGAGCGCGCGCCTCGTCGTGACGACCGAGCAGCATGTACGCGTCGGCAAGCCAGTAGCTGCATGCGAGGAACGACCCCTCGCCATGCGCGAGGCCCGTCTCGACGATCGATGGGTCATGACGCATGACGAACCCGTCCGACAGCATGCGGCCTTCGATGGCACGCACCGTCCCGGCGATGCGTGGGTCATTCGCGGGCAAGAATCCGGTGGTCGGCACGATGAGGAGGCTCGCGTCGAGCTTCGTGTCGCCGTACGACATCACGAAGCTCCCGAGCTCCGTGTTGTACCCATTCGCGCAGACGTCGGCGTGGATGCGCGCAGCGGTCGTGCGCCAGTCCTCGAGCGGGCCCTCGAGCTTGCCCGCTTCGGCGAGCTTCACCCCACGATCGAAGGCGACCCACGCCATCACCTTGGAGAAGGTGTAGTGCCGTGCCTCGCCGCGACTCTCCCAGATCCCGCGATCGGGCTCGGTCCAGATCTTCGCGAGGTGGTTCAAGAGCGCGCGCTGGAGGGCCCACGCCTCCTTGCCCACCGGAAGCCCACCGCGGTGCGCCTGGTAGAGCGCGTCCATCACCTCGCCGAAGACGTCGAGCTGGAGCTGACCGTGCGCGCCGTTGCCGACGCGAACCGGCTTGGCGCCCTCGTAACCCGGTAGCCAGTCGATCTCCCACTCGGTGAGACGATGCTCGCCGCCGATGCCGTACATGATCTGCGCTTGGTCCGGCGTGCCGGCGACCGCGCGCAGGAGCCAGTCGCGCCAGGCTGCGGCCTCGTCGTAGTAGCC
>JAYTZB010001248.1:0-12153 GCA_043742085.1 Polyangiaceae bacterium | reverse complement strand
CGCGCTGACCTTCACCTCGTGCACGCCCGACGAGATGTCGTGGACGATGCACGGAGCCGAGTCGCACGCTTGCTTGCCGTCGACGAGGACCTCGAGCTTGCTGACCGCGGCGCCCTTCGCGTCCGCGACGTTCACGACGAGCGTGCCGGTGCGCGGCATCATGAAGAAGACGGCCACGCCGACCGCGGCGACGACGCCGAGCAGGAGCGCGACCCACAGACCCGCGTTCGAGGACTGCACGCGCGGAACGACCGCCGTGGCTTCCATCGCCCGGTTGACCGGCGGCATGTGAGGCATCGGCGGCTGCGAGTGCGGCTGCGGAGGCTGCGAATGCGGTTGGTGCTGTGGCGGCTGCGAGTGCTGCTGCGGGGGCTGCGAGTGCTGCTGCGGGGGCACCGATCCCTGCTGCACGTGTCCTTGCGCCTGCACGTGACCGCTCGGCGGCGGGCGCGGGTGATCCGACGTGTGGCGCACCGGCATGTGCATCGGCGCGGTGGTCGTCTGACCCGGCGGCGGCGGCGGCGGCATCGGCGCCGTCGACGTGCTCGGGTTGTACGGGCGAAGCGAGGGCGGCGGGCCGCTTCCTGGCGGCGGCGGAGGCGCCGAGCGCAGCGACTGCGACGGCGGCGGGCCCGAGCGGAACTGCGAGGAGGGCGGGCTGCTCGCGGAGCCGTTGACGCTCTCGCGCGCTTGACCGAGCGCACCGAACTGGCCGGAGAGCGTCGAGGTCGGAGGCGGCGGCGTCCCGGCCGCGGGCCCCTGCGGCGGAATCTGCGAGGACGGGCGCGGGCTCGAGAGGATGTCGTCCATGCTTGCGTGCTCGGGGCGACGCGACTCGGGACCGGCGGCGACGGCGCCCGGCTGGCTCTCCTTCTCCTTGTCGAAGACGTGCGTGGCCTCGTCGTCGTCGTCCCAGTCCATGTTCAGCTTCGCGCCGTTGGGCGACGTCGGCTTCGCATCGGGAATGGCGGCGGCGGTCGCGGGCAGGGAGCCCGTCGACGGGCTGCTCGAGCTCGCCGCGGGACCCGGCCGCGTGCTCGCGGGAGGCGGCACCTGGCTCTGCAGCTTGGTCGCGGCGCTCGGCGCCTGCGACGGCGACGCGACCGCCGGCATGTTCGTCTGGCTCGGCGAGCTGCTCGTCGGCCCCTGTACCGCCTGCAGGTTCGGGAGCGAGCCACGGCCGGGAGGCGGCGGCGGCTTGGACGGCTGCGCGGCGCGCATCGAGCCCGACTGCGGAGGCGACGACGGGAGCGGCGGCGGCTGCGAGACGCGACCGGACGGCGGGCCCGCGGACGGCGTCGACGGCATCCCGGACGCGGACGTCGGAGGCATGCCGGGCGGCGTCGACGGCGGCATCGGCGGCAGGCTGCGCTCGCTCGGGGGCTGGGCAGGGCCCGGGATCCCCATGAGCGTCTTCTTCATGTCGCCCTGCGCGCCGGGCGCGGCGTGCGCGACGGGGCTCGCGGCGGGAGCCGCCGGAATCTGCGACGCGGAGCTCGGACCACCCAGAGAACCACCCATCGAGCCAGGCGGGGGCGGCGGCACCGCGGACGTGCGCGGCGAGCTCTTCTTGCCGAGGCCCTCGAAGATGTCGAGGTCCGAACCGCTCTTGTTGTCGTCTGACATCCGCGTCTCCTGAAGCTCCATGATACCCGCCGTGCCTCTTTCACCGAACGTCCGGCGAATCGTCTGCGCGATGTCCTCGCGCGTCGCGATGGCCCCGGATTTTCGCCTCGTGAAGGCCAAATCTTCGAGATCCTTCGTGAGCTGGCGCGCCGAACGGTAGCGCTCGTCTTGGTTCTTTGCGAGCGCCTTCAGCACGATCCGATCGAGCTCCTGACCGCCTTCCTCGCGGCTGCGCCGGTAGGTCGAGGGCGGCTCCGGGACGTGGCGTTTGACCATGTCCAGGACGAGGATTTCGTTCGGAGCGATGAACAGCCGCTTTAGCGTGAGAAGCTCCCACATGCAAATCCCGAGAGAAAACACGTCGGTGCGCGGGTCGACGGGGCTGTCGGGGCTGCCTCCGCGGACCTGCTCCGGGCTCATGTAGCCGAGCTTTCCCTTGATGATCCCGGCGCCCGTGCGGGAGAGCCCGCCCTTGGCCTTCGCGATGCCGAAATCGATGATCTTCACGTCCCCCGCGTGGGAGAGGACGATGTTGT
Organism: Polyangiaceae bacterium; assembly: GCA_043742085.1. Lineage (GTDB taxonomy): Bacteria > Myxococcota_A > Polyangia > Polyangiales > Polyangiaceae > Labilithrix. The sequence goes on along the minus strand of JAYTZB010001248.1, from coordinate 9,991 downwards.
GCGGGCTCACGTCGCGATGGACCACGTCACGGGCATGGGCATGCCCGAGGGCGTCGGCGACGCGCGTGAAGACGTGCAACAGGAAGGGGAGGGGAAGCGGCTCGTCGGTGAGCGACGCGTTCTCGAGGACGAAGCGGAGGTCGACGCCGTCGACCAGCTCGTAGGCGATGAAGTACGTCCCCTCGATGGCGCCGAAGTCGAGGACGCAGGCGATGCTCGGATGGTCGAGCGTCGAGGCGACGGCCGCCTCGTCCTCGAGCTCGCGCACGAAGTCCTCCTCCTCGGCGGCGGCGGGGAGGATCCGCTTCAGCGCGCACGCCCGACCGGTGCGCGTGTCGAGCGCGCGGAACACCTCCGCCATCACGCCCTTGTGAAGGCGCGCCTGGAGCGCATACGGCCCGAAGAAGGTGTCTTTCCCCACGCGAGAGTCCGCGCAATCCGGCCGGAGACCCGCCCTCGTTGCGCGTCTTGATCGTACCTCATGATGGGTGAGGTCGCGGGTAAGGTGAGCGTGTGAGCCGGGTCCTCGTCTACGCGCTCGTGCTCGTCGCCGGCTCGGCGGCGCTCTCCTGGGAGGTGCTCTGGCAGCTCCAGGCGTCGCTCGCGATCGGTGTCTCCGCAAAGGGCACTGCCCTCACGCTCGCCGCGACGATGGCCGGGATGAGCGCCGGCTCCACGCTGATGGGCCGCGCGCTACGCGGCCGCGACGTGGCGCGACCGCTCCGGATCTACGGCACGCTCGAGGTGGTGGTCGCCGTGGCAGGCCTCGTCCTCTTGCCGGGGTTTCGCTGGATCGAGCGGCTCGACGGCGCGATCTACGCGGCGCATCCGGTGCTGGCATCGATCGTTCATCTGGTCGCGATCCTCGGCCTGCTCGGGCCGGCGACGATGGCGATGGGCGCGACCGTTCCGGTCTTCGGTTTGCTGGCGCGCGCCACGCGCTCGCCGATCTCCACGCTCTACGCCCTGAACACGGCAGGCGCGGCGGCGGGCGTGCTCCTCGTGAGCTTCGTCGTGCTGCCGTACCTCGGTGTCGAGCTCAGCGCGATCGCGCTCGCGTGCGTGAACCTCGGCGTGGCCGCTGCGTCATGGCTCGCGCGTCCGCCGGCGCGCGCGAGCGCAAACCACGCCAACGACGCCAACGACGTCAACGACGCCAACGACGTCAACGTCGAGGAGCCGGCCCCGGAGGCAGAGCAGGCCGCTCGCGAGGCCGCCGCTCCCGCCCTCGTGCGCTTCGCGACGCCGCTGGTGTTCCTGTCGGGCTTCGTGTCGTTCGCCCTCGAAGTGGCGTGGTTCAGGGCGCTTCGCGCGGCCTTCTTGAGCACGACGCAGAGCTTCGCGCTCATGCTCGCGGCCGTGCTCGTGCCGCTCGCCGCAGGGGCGCGCTTCGCCGCATGGCTCGCGAAGAAGAAGGTCCGCCTCGGCTCGGTCCTCGCGGCAGCGGGCGTTGCGGTGCTCGTCGCGACGCCGATCGTCGAGCGCTTCGACCGCATCGCCGACGCGACCATCTCGAGCTACTGGGCCACCAACGCCGCATGGCTGGGCGTGAGCTTGCTGGTGCTCGGGCCCGCGATGCTGCTCGTCGGCACGTGCTTGCCGTGGATCCTGAACGCGCACGTCGAGCCCGCCCAGTGGGGACGCTCCTACGCCGTCAACACCGGCGGCGCCGTGGCCGGCTCGCTCGTGGCGGCGTGGGTCTTCCTCCCCGCGCTGGGCTTCACGCGCACCGCGTGGCTCGTCGGCGCGCTGCTGGTGCTTGCGGCGCTCGGTACGCTTTACGGCCGCGCCCGCAACGTCGCCGCGCTGGCGGGCGGCCTCGGCCTCTTCGTGGCGGTCCTCGCCGAGTCCGGCATCGGACGCGCGCGTGTCCTCGGCAACTTCAACAGTCCCGTCACGCGCGTCCTCTCGTTCGACGAGGGGCCCAACTCCTCCGTCGTGGTGGCCGACACCGCGGATCACGCGCGCATGCTTGTGATCGACGGCTTCTCGGCGACCGACGTGAGCGCCAACTCGCACTACATGGTGTGGATGGGGCGCCTGCCCATGCTCTTGCATCCCGACCCCAAGCGCGCGCTCGTCATCTGCTTCGGCACGGGGCAGACGGCGAACGCGGTCAGGCTCGAAGGGCCGGAATCGCTCGACATCGTCGAGCTCAATCCGGCCGTGCTCCGCGCGGCCCACCTGTTCGATGCGAACCACGCGGTCCTCGAGGATCCGCACGTCCACCCGCACGTCATGGACGGTCGCGCGTGGCTGAGGCGCACGGACCATCTCTACGACGTGATCACGCTCGAGCCGATGCCGCCCAACTTCGCGGGCGTGAACTCGCTCTACTCCGAGGAGTTCTACCGCTTCGCCGCGGCGCGCCTCGCACCTGGCGGTGTCGTGGCGCAATGGGTGCCCTTTCATCTTCTCTCCGTGCACGACGCGCTCGCCATCACCGCCACGTTCCATGCGGTCTTTCCCGATTCGCTCTTGTGGATCGACCCGCGCGATCACACCGGCATCGTCGTCGGGCGCCAGGGAGCACCGAGCGCGACGTTCGCGACGTCGTGGCCGGGGCTGGCGCGCGCGGGGATCCCGCGCGACATGGACAATGCGGCGATCGCGTCGAGCGTCGCGCTCGCGGGCGCCGCGATGACGACCTATGCGCGCTCCGGCGAGGTCATCACCGACGACAACCAGCTCCTCTCGTATGGTCCCGAGCGGCATCGCGCGTACACGATCACGAAGGAGATGCTCCTCGGGAACCTCGCGCTCGTGTACCGGGTGGCGTCCACCACCCCGCGCTGACGGGGCCTGAGCGCGCTCACTTACGGGGCGACGTGGTCCCGGGCGGAGCGGGCGGAGCAGGCGGCGGCGCCGAGCCGCCGGTCGCGCCGGAAGCGCTGCCCGAGGCCGCGGGCTTGTCGGGGGGCGCCAGGGTGGGCCGCCACTTCACGCGCTGCTGCTGGAGCGGGAACCACACCGACTGCGGCACGACCTCGACCGACTCGAAGTACGCGCGCGCGCCTGGCGCCGCCGTCCGCAGGAGGCGCGCGACGGGAGCGGTCGCGACGGCGGGCTGCGCGCCGATGTCGAGCGAGCCGCCGAGGAATGCGCGCACGTCACCGAGAACGAGACCGCGCGACGAGCAGCCGAGCTTCTCGAGCAGCCTCAGCATGCGCTCGGCCGTGACCGCGTCCGGCTTGTCGTCGGGCATCAGCTCGATCCAGTGCAGCATGCCGTCCTCGTCGGAGATCCCGGCGGCCGCGCGTGCCTCGGAGGCGCCCGGCGCGCCGAGCGCCACGACGTCGGCGAGCGCGGTCGCGGCGCGCGGCGGCGTCTTCTCGATCGCGAACACGTGCGGGCCCAGCCACAGCTTCTTGCCCGCGGGCGGCGCGTCGCCCGCATCGCGTGCAGCGCCGGTGGTCGAGCCCGTGGTGGTGCCGGCGCCGTGTCGATGGGGCGTGGGGCCAGCACCTCCCGCGGGAGCGCGCGCGCCGCGCGCGAACACCGCCACGACTGCGCCGTTGCTCGGCGTGCTCGCGGCACCGGCGTCGCCCTCGGCGGGCGCGTTTGCGCCGGTGATCGCGTTGGTGCTCGCGGCGCCTCCCGAGTCTGCGCGCACGGTCCGCGGATCGACCCGGAGCACGCGCACCGTCTTGTCGCTCGCCTCGACGCCCAGACGCACGCTGGTGATGGCCACCGCGTACGGGTAGCCGTGCTGCGGCAGGCCCTTCACGCGCCAGTTGCCTCCCTCGCCGTCCATCGGTGTCGACGTCTCGCCGGCCGGGATCGGTGCGCCGGGCAGCACGGTGCGCGCGGTCAGGTAGAAGAAGTCGCGCGCGTCGCGATGAATGTACCGGGGGAAGAGCATGTGTCCCATGCTCTTGACCATGCGCCGCGAGCGAAACTTGAACTCCGGAAGGTCCTTGAAGCCGCCCTCGTACTCCCAGTCGGGCTGCAGCGGCCGGCCGAGCGGCTGAAAAGTAGCTGCAGTCTGCACGTTGTAGAACTCGAAGCCCGCGAGGCCCGGGTTCATGTCGAGGTGGATACCGAAGGCGCAGCGCGCGACGAGCATCGCGCGGCCGAGGGGCTCCGGCCCGATGTCGTTGCCCCAGAAGTACGCGACGAAGTTCTCCTTCGTCAGACAGACGCCGCTCCGCGTCGTGTGCACCGCGTCGTGCCAGCCCGGCGGAACGCCGCCCCACCACGCGCGGCCCCAGGGGTTATACTTGTCGTTCTGGACGAGCGGCGTCATGTTCTGCCGGAACGACAGGACCTCGTCGGGGACCTCCGTCGACTTCGGCCACGCGCCGAAGGCCGTGGTACCGTCGCGGAGCTCCATCACCGTCGCGCCGTAAGGCTTGGGCGGGAGGTAGAGCACGCCGTCGGCCTGCATGCCGAACTCGCCGTGCGTTGCCTGGAAGCCCCCGTTGAAGCCGGCGACCACGTGGCGGATGACCTCGGGCGTGCGCGGGATCTGTCCCGGTCCAGCCTCACCGGTGGCGCTGACCGGCTCCACGGTGCCGGCCTCCATGTGGAGCGACACGAGGCGCGGATCCCAGAGCGTGACGTACACGCGCGTCTGTGGCGCCGCGGGATCGCCGCGCACGAACGTGGTGAGGAAGGGCGCGGGCACACCGGGAATGGGCGTGATGAACGCGTCCTTCTCGAGCGGGATCCACACCCCCTCGCCGGTGAGCGGCGGCTTGAGCAGCGGCTCGAGCGGCTTCGGCGGCCAGCCGATCTCGGGATCGCTGAACGTCGAGGCCGGCGAGCCGCCGTTGCCTTGATTGAGCGACGATAGATCCTCCTGCGCGTCCTTCTCGCCGGTGTCGCCGGTGATCCTGGTCTTCGCCCCCTTGAACCACTCGAGGGCGGTGAAGGCGATGACCTTGAGGATCTGGTTCTTCTCGTCGCCGAACCACGACGCGGCGCGCAGGCGGTCACTCATCCACGGGCCGAACGTGGGCGGCTTCGCCACCGTCTCGGGCGTCACGCGCAGGTACGCGGTGCCGTCGAGGACCGTGTCGAGCGCCGGGCTCACGAGCATCGTGCGCGCCTCGGTGGTGATGGCCAGCGTTCCGTCGGGACGGAACGCGAGCTCGGCCTTCAGCGGCGGCGGCACCAGCGCGAACACCGTGCGCTTCACGCCCCGCGACTGCCCGGTCTGCTGCCAGTCCGCGACGCCCACCTGGAAGCGCTGGAAGCGCGTGAGCTCCTCGTACGACTTCGCCTGATGACCATCGAGGTCGATCACGTGCACCGCCTCGGGCCGGCCATCGAGCGCGACCACGTACGCCGCGAGCGAGCCCTTGAGCACCGGTCGGCCCTCGTCGGCGCCGCTGGTGCGTGTGAGGTTGTGCACGTCGCCGACGTCGAGCAGGTGGCCCTCGGGCGAGAGGCGCGCGGCGACCGTGAAGAGATCGAAGGTGTCGTTCTTGTCCGAGGGCGCGCCCATGTCCTCGGGGGCGGCCTCCACGCGCTCGCGTTCGTGACCGCGCACGAGCGCGCGCGCGGCACCGAACGTCGCGCCGGTCACGCCGGTCGGTCCGTCGATCCAGATGACGTCCTCCGCCGCGCACGTGACGCCGGAGGGAGCCAGCGCCGTGCAGAGCGCGGCCGACCGGCTGGGCGCCGCGTCATCGACGGGCGTGCGCCCAGCGCGCGAGAGCGCGTAGCCCGCAAGGAGCGCGAACGGCAGCGGCCTGAGCCAGAGTTTCATCGCGACATCGGAGGGAACGCGCGCGAGAGGCCCGCGAGTCCCACGTGACGTGCAGCCTACGGCGCCCGGTCGAAGAGGGGAACCAACCGGTGTAAACGGAGGCAGCGCTCTGCCAACTGAGTTGGCACAAACCCCACAAAAACCCCGAGTGAACGAGTGGCGACGCGGGCATGGGGCATGCTACGAAGTTGCTATGCGTCGGATCCGGCTCCTCGGCGCGCTCAGTCTCATGGCGGCGCTCGTGCTCGGATGCACGAGCCCGACGTTGCCGCTGCCGCCGCCGGCAACGCCCGTCATCTCCACGGGCAGCTCGCCGGACACCTTCAAGCTCGCCAGCATCCAGGGCGCGGAGCCGAACGCGCTCATCGTCATCGTGAACCGTGACGAGGCGCTCCCGCGCGACAAGCGCGTCACCGGCACCATCGCGGACGGTCAGGGCTCCTGGGACGCGACCGTCATCGCGAAGCTCGGCGACGTGCTCGACATCTCGCAGGAGTCGGGGACCGTACGCTCGCCGGGGACGACGGTCACCGTCCGCTGAGCTCGTGCCGCGCACGATTGTTCGACAATCGCGCTCGCTGACCTAGTCTCGTCACGATCGCTCATGCCTCGCGCCCGACTGCCTTCGAACGGGGCGCTCCTCGTGTGCCTCGGCCTGCTCGGCGCGGTCCTCGCCGCCTACGCCACGTCCCTCGGTAACGCGCCGGTCTGGGACGACCGGCCGCTCGTCGTCGACAACCCGTCACTCGGGTCGCTCGCCGGCATCGGTCGCATCTGGTCGACCGACCTGTGGTCGGCATCCGCGCAGGGCGATCCGAGCAGCTACTACCGGCCGTTCACCATGCTGACGTTCTGGGTGAACGTGGCGCTCGGCGGTCGTTCGCCGGTCTCGCTGCGGCTCGGGAACGTGCTCATTCACGCCGCAAACGTCCTGCTGCTGGCGCTCTACGCTCGAAAGGCTCCGGGCAACCACGCGCGCTCGGCCGGGCTCGTCGCGCTCCTCTTCGCGGTGGCACCGGTCTGCTCGGAGCCGGTGCTCTGGATCTCCGGACGCTTCGATCTGCTGGTGGTCACCTTCGCGCTGCTCGCGCTGCTTGCCAGTCGGAAGGACGGTCCTGCCGGTACCGCGCTCGCGCTCGGGGCCATTGCGGCAGGTCTGCTCTGCAAGGAGAGCTTCGTCGCATGGGTGCCGATGCTGCTCGTGCACGACCTCCTCGTTCGTCGCGTCGCAGCGCGCTCCCTCGTCGCGAAGTACGGCGCGGTCGTCGCGATCGGCGCGGCCTATCTCGGGCTGCGCGCGCTGCTGGGCATTCCGTCGGTCGAAGTCTTGAAGGACATGAGCGTGCGCAGCTTCGGCGCGTCGTTCTTCTTCCTCGTGGCAACCTTCCTCCGCGAGCTCGTATGGCCCACGACACTCGACCCGTTTCGGCCTTACGTGGTCCTCTCCGGCGCCGCGCTCCTCGCGACGATCGCGACGCTCACGGCGCTCGTCGTCGCGCCGGTCGCGAGCCTGCGGCGGCGGCCGGAGAACCGCCGCGCGCGTGTGGCCCTCTTCGGCGTCGCGTGGTTCGTGCTCACGACGTTGCCGAGCGTGGTCGTGGGCCCGACCCTCGCGATGGTCGGCGATCGCTACGCGTACCTGCCGCTCGTCGGGCTGTTCATCGCCATCGCCGCCCTCGTCTCCGAGCTGGAGGAGCGCTACCCGTCCGCGTGGCGCATCGGAGCGGCGCTCGGTGCAGGCGTCGCCGTCGCTGGCGCCGTCGTGACCGTGCGCCACGCGCGCGACTGGCGAAGCGACCGCGCGCTCGCCGCGTCATCCCTCGCCAGCGATCCGGAGAACCCGTACGCGCTCTACTGGTTCGGCAGCGAGGCCGCGCAGCACGGTCAGCTCGACGAGGCGGACGATCTGCTCGCGCGCTCGATGGCGCGAAACCCAGGCTCGTGGCGCACGTGGAACGCGGTCTGTTACCTGCGTCTCCACCAGACCCGCCTCGGCGAGGCGGAGGCTGCCTGCCACCGCTCGATCGATCTCCAGCCGAAGAATTCGCGCACGTGGCTGAACCTGGCCTCGGTCTACGTGCGCGGTGAGCGCTGGAAGGACGCGCTGCCTGCCGCGGAGCGCGCCCTGGCGCTCGGCCCGCGCATGGTCGAGGCGCACTACCTCGCCGGCGTCTCCGCCGCGAACCTCGGGCTCTACGACGTCGCCGAGGCGCATGTCCGGGACGGCCTCGCCATCGACCCTGCGCATCCACGCTTGGTGTCGTTCAAGGCCGACCTCGAGCGCTACCGCAGCGACCGTCCGCCAGCGCCCTGAGGCGCGCGCGCCACCGTGAGCGTCAGCCGGCGGGCGCGAGGACCTTGAGGCTGACGCGTCGCTTCTGCGTGCCCTGGCGGGAGCTGCGGACGATCGCGGCGTCCGCGGCCGGCTCGTCGATGACGTCCCCGACGAGATCGTAGTCGCTGGCCTGCGTGATGCGCACGCGGCGCATCTCGCCGGGCGTGACGTCGCCCGAGAGATAGACCTGGCCGTCGACGTCGGGCGCCTGGCCGCGATGACGGCCCATCATGACGAGCTCGTGCTCCTCGCTCGGGCCCTCGACGAGCACCTCGAGGTCGCGTCCGACGAGGACCTTGTTCTTCTCGCGCGCGATCTTGCGCTGGAGCGCCATCAGCTTGCGCCAGCGGCTCGCCGCAGTTGCGGTCTTGACCTTGCCGCCCAGGTCATTGCTGCGCGCGGTCTCCTCATCCGAGTAGCGGAACACGCCGACGTGCTCGAAGCGCGCCCACTTCACGAAGTCGCAGAGCTCCTCGAAGTCAGCGTCGGTCTCGCCCGGGTGACCCACGATGAACGCAGTGCGGAACACGAGGTCGGGGATGCTCGCGCGCATGCGCTCGACGACGCGCTTCTGGCGGTCCTTGCCGTGACCACGTCGCATCAGCTTGAGCATCGCGTCGGACGCGTGCTGGAGCGGCATGTCGACGTAGGGCACGACCACCGGGTGGTTCGCGAGGAGGTCGATGAGCGCATCGTCGATCTTCTCCGGATAGAGATAGAAGATGCGCGCCCACGAGAGGCCCTTCACGTCGGCGACGCGGCGCACGAGCTCCGCGAGGGAAGCGCGCTCCTCCTTCGTGTGATCGCGCCCGTAGGCGATGGTGTCCTGCGAGATGAGGTTCACCTCGCGGACGCCCTGCGCGACGAGCTGCTCGACCTCGCGGACGACGTCGTCGGCGGTGCGCGAGCGCTGCTTTCCGCGGAACTGGGGAATGGTGCAGAATGCACACGTTCGGTTGCAGCCCTCGGCGATCTTCACGTAGGCGCTGGCGCGATTCCCGGTGACGACGCGCGGGTCGCTGGCGCGGATGACCCAGTCGGCGGGGTTGCCGACGAGCATGCGGTCGGCCTTGCGCGTCGCATCGAGCACGTCGGCCAGCTTCAGCATGTCGCTCGAGCCGAGGAAGTGATCGACCTCGGGCATCTGCGTCTCGAGCTGCGTCGGGTAGCGCTGCGAGAGGCAGCCGGTGACCACGAGCTTCTTGCAGGAGCCGCTCTTCTTCAGCTCGGCCATCTCGAAGATGGTGTCGATCGACTCCTTCTTCGCCTCGCCGATGAAGCCGCACGTGTTGACGACGATGACCTCGGCCTCGTCGGCGTCGTTGGTCAGGACGAAGTCACCGGCCTGGCCATCGAGCGCGACGCCGACCATCACCTCGGTGTCGACGCGGTTCTTCGGACAGCCGAGGCTGATGAAATGGATCTTGCGAGGGCCAGGCGAAAATCCCGAGGCGCGTACAGAGGTCATGAATTACGCCGCGATCAGTAGCACGCGACGTCGTCGTTGGCGCCATTCGGCGTCCCCTTGAAGCCGGCGGAGTAGACGTCGAACGTCAAGCTCCAGCGCGTCCAGTCGCTGCGGACGGTGCCGGGGCAGTCGGAGGGAAACGCGAGCGTGCGGCCCGCCTCGAGGTTCGAGAAGGCAGGGTAGGTGACGCTGTCGATGACCAGGGCGCCGACCTTCAGCGCGACCGTATCGCCGTCGTTCTTGAGGACGTCGGACGCCGTCCACGCGAAGACCTTGCCGGGGAGCGCGTGGTTCTTGGCGGGATCGGCGCTGTCGGCGACGACGAAGCTGCCCTTCGGCGCGAGCTCGAAGTCCTCGCTGATCGACGTGGCGTTGGTGCCCGCGGTGCCGCGCGGCGACTCTACGGAGAGCCCTTGCACCTTCAGCCAGCAGCTGCGCGTGCTCGTGATCTCGACCCATTCGCCGTCGTCGCCGG
>JAYTZB010001247.1:0-2364 GCA_043742085.1 Polyangiaceae bacterium | reverse complement strand
ACCGCGACGAAGGCGCTCGCCACGAACGCGCCGGGCTCGGGGCTGCGCCTCGGCGGGGCACGGGCCGACTTCGTCGCCGGCCTCGGTCGCAAGGTACAGGACCTCCGCGCCACCAGCGCCAAGGTGCGCGAGGCGCCCGAGGACTTCCCCCGCCGCGAGGAGCTGCGCAAGAAGATGCACGCGCTCTCTTCCGCCGCGAAGCTGATGAAGTTCGACGCGATGGATCGCGCCATCGCCGAGGCGCTGGGCACCATCGACCGCACCGCCATCGACGTACCCCTCGAGCTCGTCGACCTCGACGCCATCGACCAGGTCCTCGAGGACCTGCCCGCCCTCGCGTGGGGCGATGGCGATGCGCGCGTCTCTCGCATCGAGCCCGTCGCGAAGCCCGCCGAGCCGACGTACTCGGCGCTGGTGGTCGGCTCCGCTCACATCGCCGAGGCGCTCCTCGACGACCCGCCGCGTGCCAGCGACTCCGCGGACGGCTCGACGCAGCATGTGACCTTCGCGTGCGAGAGCACGCCCGACGCGCAGGCGGCCTTCGACCTCGCGCGCACCACCGAGCCGGATCTCATCATCCTCGACGGCGATCTCGACTACGCGATCGAGCTCGTCGAGGCGCTCTCGGACGACCCGCTCACCGAGGGCGCGCCCATCGTCGTCGTCGGCAGCTTCCTCGAGGCCGGTGAGTCGGCGCGCTACGTCGCGATGGGCGTCGCCAAGACGCTCGCGAAGCCGACGTCGAAGACCACGCTACGAAGTGCCTGCGAAAAGGCCCTCGAAGCGCGCGCTGCGTCGCTCCCGCGCGTGCCCGTCATCGGCAAGCCCACGGCGGCGTCCGCTGCGACGGGGCAAAACGTGCAGGATGCAGCCTTCGGCGATCGCGCCCGCGTTCGCCTGCGCGGCCCGGCCACCGAGGTGAAGCTCACCGGCCGCCGCGTGCTCGTCGCCGACGATGATCCCGCCGTGGTGTGGTTCCTCGCCGATCTCCTGAAGGCGTCGGGATGCATCGTGCACGAGGCGTTCGACGGCAAGCAGGCGCTCGAGCTCGCGTACAGCACCAGCCCGGACCTCCTCATCTGCGACATCATGATGCCGGAGCTCGACGGCTTCGCGCTCTGCCGCACGCTCCGTCGCGACGTCGCTCTCCACGACGTCCCGGTCATCCTGCTCTCGTGGAAGGAAGACCTCCTCCAGCGCGTCCGCGAGCTGGGCGCAGGCGCCGCCGGCTACATCCGCAAGGAGACCGACACGCGCGCCATCGTCGCGCGCGTCCGCGAGGCGCTCCGACCGCGCTCCCGCATCGAGACCCGTCTTCGCGAGGACGGCGAGGTCCGCGGCCGCATGGACGGCGTCAGCACGCGCACGCTCCTCGAGATCGTCTGCGCGACGCGACCGGAAGCGCGCGTCACCATCCGCGATGCATCGTTCAGCTACGAGCTGGAGATCCGCGATGGCGCTCCCCACCGCGCGACGCGCACCTCCGGCGACGGCACGTGCCTCGAAGGGCCGCGCGTCATCGCGGCGATGCTCGGCGTCGGCGCGGGCCGCTTCACGGTGACGACGTCGACGACGGCCATCGAAGCGCAGCTCGACGGCAACCTCGCCGCGCAGCTCGCGAAGCCCATCGCGCGAGCCCGCGCTGCGACGGCGATCCTGACCGGGGCCGCCACCGTTCGCGCCGATCACGTGAACCTGGACGAGGAAATGCTCCACGACTACCTGCGCGCGATGCCCGAGCAGGCGAAGAAGATCGCCCTCCGCATCGCCGGCGGAACGTCGCCGCGCTCGCTCATCCTCGAAGGCAACTGCTCCGCTTCGCTCGTGGAAGACCTCGTCTGCGACCTCGCGGCGCGCGGGATCGTGACCGCCATCGAGAACGACATGGGCGAGGACATCCTCGCTCCCGAGGTGGCGCGTATCGCGGCGTACACCGACACGCGCGCCGCCTTCGCTCCGCGCACCTCCGCGCCGGTTCCGGCCGGCGCCGACGGCATCGCGCGGATGCCCGTCGCTGGCGCATGCGCGGGCGACAACGGGCTCGGCCTCTGCGAGAGCCCCGAGCCCGGCGGCGTCCATCGCGCCCGCGGCGATGGCGATGGCGACGGCGCGGGCGCCTCGCTCGAGGACGCCGTGATGCGCGAGATCGCGTTTCGATCCCCCGAACCGGCACCGCTCGGCCTTCCGCTCGATCGCGCGTTGATGGTCGAGCCGTCCTCGCTTCGCCCGCGCACGTCGCCTCCCGCAGAGCCCTACGAGCCCTACGAGCACGAAGGGACGCCGCCCGCCGATCAGATCCTCGCGATGGCCGAGGCCACGGTCATCGACGACACCACCTACGCGGAGCGAGAGGCCGCCGAGGTC
>JAYTZB010001246.1:0-4540 GCA_043742085.1 Polyangiaceae bacterium | reverse complement strand
CCCGCGCCGCGCTCGTTCACGCCGTCGTCGTTTCCGAATGTGCCCTCGAGCCCGCGCGTTCGGCCGGCGCCGCCGTCTGCGCGCGTGACGACTCCGCTGCGCTTGCCGCCGGGTCTGCCGACGACACGCGAGGCGCTATCGCCGCCGCCGCGAAGCGACGAGACGTACCTGCGCAAGCTCATCTCGGACCGCAAGTAGCGCGGCCTTCGCAGCATCGCTCGCGTCACGTGCTTGACAACCAACGCGACGACGCTAAGGTGCGCGGCCGAAGTGCCCCCGGGCAGTTCACGCCAGCTCTCTGATGGGCGATCGTCTAACGGCAGGACGACGGATTCTGGCTCCGTCTATCTAGGTTCGAATCCTAGTCGCCCAGCCAGACCGATTCTTCTCTCACTTAGGAACCTTCACTTAGGATCAGGCCCCATCGTCTAGCGGTTAGGACACCGGCCTCTCACGTCGGGAACATGGGTTCAATTCCCATTGGGGTCACCACGCTGCTTTCGCGAGAAAGCGCCGAGCGACCGTGAGAATTCAGGCTCGATCCGAAAGGATCGGGCCTGTTTGCTTTTGTGCGCTCACGATCGCGCGCGGATCGATCCCGTGCCCCTCTCCTTCGCAGAGAGGGGCTCACGGAATCGACGGGCGACGCTCAGACGGAGGACGTCGCGCGCAGGATCAGAGGCAGGCGCCCGGGCCCGACACCGACGTGCCGGCGGCGTTGGCGTTGCACGAGTTCGGGTACGTCTTGCCGTCGCAACCGCAGACCTGCGCGAAGATGTCGTTGCAGATCTCCGGCTTGTACGAGCACTTGCCGCCCGCATCGAACGCGCCGCAGATGTCCGTGTCCTTCCACTGGCAGAACTGGCCTGCGTTGCAGAAGCCGGTGCCGCGCCCGCCGCAGCCCTTGCCCTCACGACGCGTCACGCGGAAGTAGAACTCCGACGCGATCGCGAGCGGTCCGCAGTTGCTTCCGGGCTTGCACTTCGGCAGCGCGATGCCGCCGGCGATGATGAGACCTTCGGTGGTGCCCACGGCCTGGGCGCCACGATCGAGCGACTCCTGGTCGGCGGGCGTCGCCGTGTTCCCGAGGTTCACGCTGATGACGTTGTGGTCGTCGCCGACGTTGAGCGCGTACGCGGTCGTCGACGGACAGGGTGCCGTGATGCAGCGGATGCCGTTGTCGGCGGCGCGGTAGAACGTGCCGTCAGCGGCCGAGCCCGTGGCGCCGACCCAGCCTTCGCTCGCCTTGAGGGTGCCGAGCGTCGTGCCGTTGAACGTGGACTTGTACGAGCGCGCCTTGACGATCGCCTTGCCGCTCTCGAGGCTCGCTCGGAAGTCGTCGGCCTCGCGCGTTGAGAGGCCCATGCCGTTCATCGTGATCGACGAGACGTAGCACTCGGCCTGCTGCGTTCCGTCGGCGCACAGGGTCTTCGGCTGGTTCACGCGCTTGACGAAGAACCCGCCGCAGAGCGGAGAGACGCACTTGCGGAGGTCGCGATGCGTGACGACGTAGTAGCCCGCGTTGGACGGGGCGCCGGTGATCGCGTCCTCGGAGGCGGCGACCTCATCGGAGCCCCCGGCAGCGGCGTCGGTCGACGTCTCGGCGGCGCAGCCCGCGAGCGACGTGAAGAGAGCGAAGGACAAGAAGAGCGAAGCGCGCTGGAGGTTCATGGGGCCGGCATGTAGCACCATGTGCGAGACCGGCAAGATCCTTATTTTTCCAGCGATCGGTGATGCGTTCTGCAACAGCCGCCCCGGCCAGCAACCGTTTCACGGTGACGTTTCTTGGGTAGGATGCCCGCCGTCGATGCTCGGAAAAGGTTGGAAGATCTACAGGGATACGAAGAAGAAGCACGACCTCGTGTTCAACCTGTACGTGATGCGACCGATCGCGGCGCAGCTCGTCGCGCTCATTGCGCCGACCGGCGTGACGCCCAACCAGGTCACGCTCCTCAATCTCTTCGTCTTCATCATCGCGGCCGGCCTTCTCGTTGCGGTGCCGACGTTCTACGGCGGCATCCTCGCCATCGCCGTCCTCGAGGCGAGCTACTGCCTCGACTGCGTCGACGGCATGCTCGCCCGTCACAAGAAGATCGCTTCGAAGGAGGGTCACCTCTTCGACTTCTTCACCGACGAGCTGAAGGCGCTGCTCCTCGCGGCCGTCCTCGGGATCCGGCTGTGGCGCACGGGCGGCTTCGGGCTCGATGGTCAGGTGTGGTCGCCGGGCTCGCCCGCGTTCCTCATCGCGGGCATCGCGGCCGCCGTCGCCGTCGCTTCCGCCGTGTCACTCACGAACTTCGTCCGGCGCCCCGAGCTCTCGGGACGCGAGACGACGGTCGAGGCGCACTACGAGGCGAACGTCGAGAAGAAGTCGACGTCCATGGTGGGACGCATCGCGCAGCTCGTGACGAATTTTCTTCGCTTCCTCAACCACTACCCGAGCCACCTCTGGATCTTCGCGCTCGCGGGTCGCCTGGACGTCTTCTTCTGGATGTACCTCGCGCTCAACCTGCTCTACCTGGCGCGCGGCTGGCTCGGCCTCGTCCTGCGCTTCGGTCGGTTCTAGAGCAGGTCCGCGCGCTCGTTCTCACGGCAGGGGGTACTTCGCTCCCGTGCAGGTCGCGTCGGCCGGACCGCTCGCGTCGACCCACTCCTTGTTCTCGCAGCGATGCCACTTCTGGTCGCTGCGCGACTGCACGCACGCGTTCTCGGGGACCGCGTGCCCGAGCGTGGAGCTGGAGCAAGCATCGGTGCCGGCCGTGACGACCGAGACGTTGGCGATGGCGCGCTTGATCGACGGCACCTCGGGGACGGTCGTGAACTTCCAGCCCGCCGCCTTCAGCTTCGGCACGATCTGCTTCACCATGTCGACGGTGTTCGAGTGGATGTCGTGCATCAGGACGATGCCCTTCTTCCGGGTGTTCATCTCGTTCATGTAGAGGGCGCCGCACTTCTCGACGGAGAGGTGCTTGCCCCAGCAATCCCAGTCGGCCGCCGCGGTCGCGGTGAGCACGCCGCCGACGTCCCAGAACACGCTGCCGACGTACTTCTTCATCGGGGTCGCGTTGAGCGTGCGCGCCGCGGCGCCGTTCCACGCGCCGAACGGCGGGCGGAGGAGCCAGGGCCCGTTGGGCTGGACCTCGGCGATGAACGCATCGGTCTGCGTGACCTCGCTCATCAGCTTCGCGCTCGAGAGCTTCGTGAGCTGGACGTGATTCTGCGTGTGGTTGCCGATGATGTGACCGCCGGCGAGCTCCGCGGCGAGCGAGCCCTGACGACCGGGAACGTTCTTTCCGTTGATGAAGAACGTCGCGTGGATGTCCTCGCTCGCGAGGTAGTCCGCGAGCTCCTTCGTGCGCGGGCCGGGACCGTCGTCGAACGTGAGGGCGAGCGTGTGATCGGGCAGCTCGTTACCGACGAGCGAGTGCTCGCTGATGATGGCGTCCTCGCTGGTGCCGTCGCCGTTGCCGTCGACCACGGGATCGTCTCCGTCGGCGGTGCTGTCGGCGGCGCAACCGGTGAGACCGGCGCAGGCGGCAACCGTGGACGCGAGAACGAAGGCGACGAGGCGACGGGGGAACATGGGGGACCTCCAGAGAGACACGAGCAGGGCGTGTTTCTGGAGATTGCACACATCAGACCACCTCGACCGCCTGTACAAGCCTCGCGTGATCATTCGAGTTTTTGCGGCGCGGACCCGAACGGTGACGCCGCTATCCAATTTTTCGGATCGTGCGCGATCCGGCAGGCGCCGCGTTCGGGGTGATCAACCCGATCGTCGCGGTAGCTTCGATGGCGAGCCGCGCAACGGTCCCGAAATTAGAGCACCCGGAAGAAGTGCCGCGGTGCTGCGTGGCGCTTCTTCCGGGTGCACCCCCTGTTGGAGCAACCGGCGGACCAGCCTCCGCGAAGGCACGCCAGCGCGGAAC
This sequence comes from Polyangiaceae bacterium, assembly GCA_043742085.1. Lineage (GTDB taxonomy): Bacteria > Myxococcota_A > Polyangia > Polyangiales > Polyangiaceae > Labilithrix. The sequence goes on along the minus strand of JAYTZB010001246.1, from coordinate 611 downwards.
CGTCGAGATTTACGGCTCTTTCGCGCACGGTCGTGCTCGGGCGTGGCAGCGAAATCGCCTCACTCAGGGCAGCTCGGCTCTTCCTCTCAGTGATCGCGCTCGCGCTCGCGCTCACCCTCGCGCTCGTCGTCCTCATCGTCGCCCACCGGCTCGGCCTCGCCGCCTTCCGGCGACGGGTCGGCTGGCCTCGGCGTGGCCGGGCCCGCATCGATGGCGCCGAAGGGCAACGCGAAGTCGTGGAGGAACAGCATCATCGTCAGGTTCATGATCGGTCACCTCGCCGTTCCGGATTGCTCCCCATCACCGAGCTCGCAGAAAGAGGAAAACGCGGTCGCCCCACACGGGCAGAACGCCTCGAGCTCACCAGTACCAAGCAGGCGCTTCATTTCGCGCGAGCGCCGCTCGCTCTACCGCGACCGGCGCTCGTGACACGACGCGTGAAAGACGACGCGGCGACTCGTCGACGAGGCGGAGCTCGTAGCTGCCTTCATCACCCGCAGGGATGGTGGCCTCCACGGCGCCCTCCTCGATCACCACGCGTTCGCCCGAGAAATCGTCGCTCGCCGTCGCGGGCACGAGCGTCAGCCACACGTCGCCGCGGCCGCGCGGCG
>JAYTZB010001245.1:0-4226 GCA_043742085.1 Polyangiaceae bacterium | reverse complement strand
AGGCCGGCCGCAAAGAGCGCCTCGAGCGGCGGAGCGTCGATCCCGAGAGCGCGGGCGCGCGCTGCCACCGCGTCGAGATCGATGCCGCGCCCGTCGTCGGTGACCACGATGCGCAGCTCACCATCGCCTTCCTCGGCGGAGATGGATACGAGGCCCGACTCGAGCTTGCCCTGCGCGCGACGCGTGGCGGCCTGCTCGATCCCGTGGGCCACGGCATTGCGTGCAAGATGCAGCAAGATCTCGCGGAGCGGCTCTCGCAGGCGACGGTCGAACCTCACGTCGTCGCCGCTGCGCGCGACGCGTAATAGGACGCCGGCGTCAGCGGCAGCATCGAGCGCTGCCTGGAGCGCCGCCTTGGCAGGGCCTTCGAAGCGATCCTGACGGAGCCCCCGCGCCGATGCCGCGACGGTCTTCGCGCGCGCCGACGCGCCGTTCCACGCCACCGCCTCGTTGGTCGCCAGCGCCTCGGACGCAGCGCTCAGCGTTCGCGCGGTGCCGAACGCGCGATCGAGGCGGCGTCGGACCTCACCGGCCGCATGCGAGCCGGACGTCGACTCGTAGGCCGCGGCGAGGCGACGGACGTGATCGAGCTCGCGCAGGAGATCGGCGGTGGTGGCCTCGACGGTATGCCGCGAGGTCCGCTCGACGCCTCGTGACATCTCGAGGACGAGGTTCTCGGACGCGTCGAGGATCGCGGCGAGCGCACCGGCGTCGACGCGGACGGTCTCCTGCGCGCTCGGTCCCGGCATCGCGAGGGCGTCGTCGGAGGCTGCCGCCGGCGCGGCCGCTGCCGGCGCTGCGCCCGAGGTGACGGTGGAGCTCGACGCCGGCGACGCCGCCGCGGTTGGCGATATCGGCGACCCGCCGTGCACCATGGGCGCGAAGCGATTCATCACGGTGATGGTCTCGCGTGCCTGCGCGAGGACCTCCGCGTTCGACGGCGTCCCCGCTGCGCGCAGCGCCTCGATCCCCGTCTCGAGTCGGTGGCATTCCGCCTCGAGCGCGGGGTAGCCCACCGCACGAGCCGCGCCCTTCAACGTGTGCACGGCACGACGTACCTCGGCGGCCGCAGCGGCGGTCTCCTCCGCCGACGCCGCGCGCTCGGCGCGATCCGACTGACGTCCGAGGACGTGCAGCAGGTCGTCGAACTCCTCGCGAAAGATCGCGCGGAGGTTGTCGAGGGTCGCCTTGGCCATGGTCTCGCGCTCAGGTCCGGTACTGCGCGACCGCGTCCCGCAGGGTCGTGCTGAGGGTGTTGAGATCGCGCGCGGCGCTCTCCGTCTGCCGCGTGCCTTCGGAGGCCTGCAGCGCAGCCTGTTCGATGGACCGCATCGCGGCCGTGATCTGCGACATACCCGTGATCACCGGCTGCGTGGCCGCGAGCGTGTGCTTCACGATCTCGGCGGTCGACGAGATGGTGGTCGCGAGCTCCTCGATGCGCTCGCCCGAGCGCTTGGCGGCGCCGCCCGCGGTCTGAACGGCGCGGCTTCCTTCTTCGACGGCGAGGACCGCTGCCTGCGCGGATTTCTGGATGTCGCCGAGCATGCCGCGGATCTGACCGGCCGCGCGCTTCGACTGCTCGGCAAGGCCCCGGACCTCGTGCGCGACGACCGCGAAGCCGCGACCATGCTCGCCGGCGCGCGCCGCTTCGATCGACGCATTCAGCGCGAGGAGGTTCGACTGCTCGGCGAGCTCTGCGACCGACCCGGTGATGCCGCCCGCGGCCTGCGCTTGCTCGGAGAGGGCGAGCATGCGCTCGCCGATGGCGGCCATCTGATCACGAACTCGATCCATGGTGGCGAGGGCTTCCTCGACGGCGTTTCGTCCGCCCTCGGAGATGACGAGGCTCCTCTCGGAGGCTTCCACGGCGGTGCGCGCGCGCTCGGTCGACTGCTCGGCGGTGCGCGCCACCTCCTCGACGGTCGCCACGGTCTCGGTGACTGCGGAGGCCGTCTCCGTCGCGCTCGAGCTCTGCTCGGCAGCCGTGGTCATGATCTCCGCAGCTGCGGAGCCGAGCAATGCCACCGCCTCTTGCACTCGCAGCGCCATGCCGCGCAGGCCGCCGCTCATGCGACCGAGGTTCTCGCCGAGCGCCGCGAGCTCCGCGGCTCCGGTGCCCTTGAGGCTGGTGGTGAGGTCGCCGGCGGCGACGCGCTCCACGAAGTCTCCGTAGAGGCCCACCGCCTTCGCGAGATCGTCACGGCTCTTCTTCTGGTCGTCGGCGAGCTTCGTGGTCTCGGCGACGCGCCGCGCGAGCTCGTCCAGCATCGAATCGAGGGAGCCTGCCAGGACCGCGAGCTCGTCGGTGCCGGACAGCTTGGCGCGGCGCTTCGTGTCGCCGGCGCGCACGTCAGCCGCCACCGATCCGAGGTGGCCGAGACGGCCGATGATGTCGCGCACCGTGAAGAACGCGAAGCCGCACGCGAAGACGATGCCGAGCACGCTCACGATGAGCGAGGAGCGTCGACCCTCCTCGATCGAAGCGCTCATCGACGCGTTGGTGGCGTCGACGACCTTGTCGTTCGCCATCTTGAGACGCTCGATCTCGTCGCCGATCCGCTGGTAGAGCGAGAAGAGCTTGTTCGTGACGATGCCCATGGACGCTTCCACGTCGCCGCGATGGCTCGTGGGGTAGAGCTCGCGCTCCCGCACGTCGCGGTACTGGCGGATCAGCTCGCGCAGGCTCTGGACGAGGGGCCGGCGTACGTCGTCGGCATCGAAGATGGTCTCCGTCTGCGTGAGCGCCTGCTCGATCTCCTGCTCGAGACCGCGAATCTCGTTCTCGAGAGTGGCCATCTCGGCCTGGCTCTTCGAGACCGCGTGGAGGATGTGACGCTGGCGGATGCGTTCGAGATCCACCCGCGCGTTCGACAGCGCGCGCGTCGCCACGAGCGTATGCGTGGTGGTGGCGGCGAGCGTCTGCTCGATCTTCTGCTCGCGCACGTAGGTCATGGCGGTGATGCCGATGATCATGACCACGAGCAGCCCGAACGCGATCAAGAGGCGGGTACGTATCGAAAGCGAGTCGTTCATCTAATCCGTCCTGGTCATCCTCGCGTCGACCCAGAGAGCGGGCGAATCACGAAGCGCATCGAGGTCCACGAAGATCTCACCGTCCACAGTCGCTGCAGTGACCCATCGCGACCGAGATTCCTCGGGAGGCTCACGTAGGGTCTTGATGTCGAGGTCGCCGAAGCGGTCGATGGCATCGACGGCGAGCGCGAGCTCGTCGGAGTCCCCGCCCACGAGGAGGCCATGCGCGGTCTCCGGCAGGCGACCGATCCGATCGCCGACGAGCGCCGCGAGGTGGAACACCGGGATGGCGTTGCCGCTGCGGACGATGGCGCCGGCCACGGTGCGCCCGCCGTGGGGCACGGGCACCATGCCGTCGAGCCGGATCGCTCCGCGGATGCTTCGCGCGTACGCGCAGCAGCTCTGTCGACCGACGCGGAAGAAGACCGCCTCGACGCGTGCCGAGGAGCGTTCGCTCTCCGTCTCGTCACGACGGGCGACGGCCGCGGTGCGCTCGAGGAGGATCGCGCGCTCGGCGGGCGTGAAGGGCTCGCGCTCGCTCATCGCTCGCGTCCTTCGAGCGCGCGATCGAGCCGCGCGCAGTACGCTTCCATCTCCGCCGCCGTGGCGCCGCCGCCGCCGCGCACGATCTCGCCGCCGGACGTGGCCGAGAGGTAGCGGCGTGCGTGCCGAAGAGCTCGCCGCGCGCCGCCGACGTCGGACTGCGCGAGCGCTGCGCTCGCCGCGAGGACGTGCGCAGCGGCCAAGGTGCGGTCCAGCAGGATGGCGCGCCGCGCTTCCTCGGCGGCGAGCCCCGGGTTGGCATCGAGGATCGACCAGCCGCGATCGAGGTAGTGCGCGATGTCCTCGGACGACGTCGCGGACGCCATCGCGGACGGCGCGGACGATGTCGATGACGAGGTCGCGCCGTCGGGCACGGGCTCGGCCGGTGCGTCGCCGCTCGCGGAGCCCCTGCGCCGTCGCTCGGCAGGTCGTCGGGTCGGGGGGAGCGCGCTCGATCGACGTGCCGAGCCGGGCGCGGGGACCGGGCCCACCGCCGGCGCCGGAGGGGCATGCATCGACGGTCGCTCGTCGCCGCGCGTGTGCACCCAGACGTCGCCGATCTGATGCGCGCCGAGGCCGGCGGCCGCGAAGAGCCCCGCCTCTGCCGACGCGACGATGAGGCTCCCGTGCGGTCGGAGCGCCGCCGCGAG
>JAYTZB010001244.1:0-4168 GCA_043742085.1 Polyangiaceae bacterium | reverse complement strand
GGGGCGCTGGTCGTCGAGCCGGCGCCCCAGAATTTCGCGGGGGCGTTCGTGATCGGGACGGTCTGCATCACCAGCGTGCCGGTCGTCAGCGTGATGAGGAGTAGCTCGCCGGCATTGGTGAACGCGTAGAGATCTCCGGCCCAGAAGGCGAGCCCGAACACGTCCGGCTTGCCGATGGGGCCCCAGTTCTTGGTCAGGGCGCCGGTCGCGGGATTGATCTCGACGAGGCAGTCCGCGCAGTCCTTGCCCTTCACCGTCACGAAGGTCTTGCCGCCGATCGCGGAGACGACGTCGCCGCTCGACTGGAGGCCGCCGCCGATCTCGCCGACCTTCGTGACCGCGCCGCTCTGCGGATCGATCTTCACGTAGTCGCCGCCCTGGAAGCCGACGAGCGCTTCACGGTCGGCCTCCACCGTGCCGACGGGAACGAACGAGAGCGAGTTGGGGAACGTCCCGGCCGCGATGCGCGTGCAGTGCGCGGTGTTGGTCTCGACGAAGAAGAGCTCCGCGCCGGTCGACGCGTAGATGTTCGACATCTCGTCGAGCGCGATGTCCGCGACGTAGGTGCAGCCCTCGAACACGCCGACCGGCGTGACCGAGCGCGTGACCGTGTCGACACGGTAGAGCGTGTTCTCGCTGTGACCGAACACCTCGCCGGCGCCGCTGGGGTTGGGGCGGCCGGCCTCCGCAGAGAACGACGAGCCTCCGTCGGCAGGGATGACCGGACCGTTGGGATCGAACGAGTCCTTCGAGGAGTTCGCGCACGCAGCGGCGGTGACGGCGGCGAGGCCAACGAGGCCGACGAGGACGATTCTTCGCGCAAACACGGGCCCCTCGTAGCACGCGGCCTTGGCCCGCGCACCGCGGGCAGTCCATAATCAGCGGTGATGAGACGAGCCGACGACGCGGTGCTCGACGACGGCGAGATCGAGCGCCTCGCCCGCGAGCGAGACCTCGCGACCGGCTATCGCGAGGCGGCGCGGAGAGCGCTCGACTTCGCGCGACGTTATCGCGAGGAGGAGGGAGCCGCCGGCGGTGCCCGCGAGATCGCGTGCATCGTGCAGGCGCAGCAATGGCGACGCGCGGTGCGCGATCTCCATGCGGGTCTCCCCGTCCCCGCGCTCCCCGAGGGCGTGCGGCCCGGTCTCGCGCGAGGTCGCACGACGACCGGTCAAGCGCCGGACAGCACGGGCGACGGCCGCAAGACCGGCTGAGCGCTGAGCGGTCTCGAGGCTGGCCGAGCGCTACGCGCTCTTGCTCTTCTTCTTCTCGGCCTTGTCGGCCTTCTCGCTCTTCTCGCGCGGCTCGGCCTTCTTCGGACCGCCCTTGCTGCTGAGGGCGGGCGTCGAGTCGTTGTCGGCCTTCTCCGCCTTCTTGAGCGACGGCTTCGCCTCGCCGACCTGCGCGACGCTCCGCTTCAGCGCCTCGAGGAGGTCGATGATCTGTGCCTTCGGCGCCTCGGGTGCGGCCTGCACCTCCTCGCCGGCCACCTTCTTCTCGACGGCATCGCGAACCTTGTCGGCCCAGGTGTCGCGGAAGCGTGAGGGCTCGAAGCGGTCCTGATCGAGCTGCTCGATCAGCTTGTTGGCGAGCTCGAGCTCGATGGGCTTGAACTCGAAGTCACCGCCGGTCTCGACGTCGTCGAAGCTGCGAACCTCGTCGGCGTAGTAGCATTCGTGGAGGATCAGGCCCTTTTTGTAGGGCCGGATGATGACGAGGTTGTCCTTGCCGCGCTGCGCGAAGCGACCCACGGCAAGACGCTGCGCCTTCTCGAGCGCCTCGGAGAGCAAGCGATACGCGCGATCGCCGCCCTTGTCCGGTCCGAGGAAGTACGTCTTCTCGATGTAGAGGAAGTCGACCGTGCTCGCGGGCACGAACTCGACGAGCTCGAGCGAATCGGTGCGGGCCGCCTCGAGCGACTTGAGCTCGTCGTCCGTGAATTTCACGTACTGATCGCGCGCGTACTCGAAGCCACGGATCGTGTCGGAGCGCTCCACGATCACGTTGTCGACGGGACACAGGAGCTGCTGCTTCAACCTCCCGCCGCACGTCTTGTGCAGCATGTTGAAGCTCACTGACTTCGGCGAGACCGCCGTGAAGAGCTTGATGGGGATCGAGACGAGTCCGAAGGAGATCGTGCCTGAGCCGATCGAGCGTGCCGCCATGGTGAGCCGATCGTAGTAGGTCGCCCTCGCCACGTCGAAAAACGGTGTGAAGACTCCATCTTGCGCGTCGAGCGCGACGGCGGAAAAGGCAGCGCACCTCAGCTGTAGTTACGAGCGCTTACCGCTCCACGGTCGAATTCTGCCTTGACGATAATGTGAGCTGAGGTAGGACATCTGCGCCTACTGAAGGCACGGTGTCGAGGGGAGACGGTCATGAGCATCGGCAAGGTCGTTCGGGTGGTCTCGGGTCTCGCGGCGATCGCGGCGTTCGCGTCCGTCGGATGCTCGGCGACGAAGGGAGCCGCGCTCTCGCCGGTCGCGCCCGAAGCCCTCGGCACACCGACGCACCCCACGCAGACCACGCTCGCCGTCGGCATCGGCGACGCCGCCGAGGCGCGCGGCGAAGAGGCGAAGGCCGACGAGCCCGCGCCGCTCCCGACGACGTGCGGTGCAGAAGCGACCGTGAAGGACGCGAAGCTCTGTCTTCCCGAGGCGACCTTCGCGAAGAGGCTCTGCTCCGGCAACTACCCGGAGGTCGCGCTCGACCTCTTCGGCAAGGGAACGCCGTGGACGCGCATCTATCTCGCCGGCGACGTCGAGGCGTGGAACGCATCGGGCGGCCGAACGCATCGCGCGAAGCTCGCCTTCGACGAGGAGGTGCTCGTCCTCGGCAAGCACGGAGCCGGCGGCGGCGGCATCGTCATGACCGGCGCGCAGGCGAGCTACGACGTGCTCCGCTGGGACGGCTCGTGCGTCTCGGTGATGGAAGGCGAGATCACGACACGTCGTCCGCCCGCGCCCAAGCCGGCCGACGTCAGCTTCAGCCGTCTCGAGGAGCCCACGCGCCATGCGCTGCTCGCCACGCCGAAGGTGAAGAGCACCCACGAGGCGCTCTTCAAGGCCTGCACGTCGGTGTCGTCGCCGGCGGAGAAGAAGGCGTGCGAAAAGGCCGACAAGGCGTTCTCGTCAGCCATCGTCGACGCGATCCGCAGCGGAGCCACGCTGCCGGCGCCTGGCCGACGGCCCTGATCGACCGGCGCGTCCGTCGACTTCTTCGACGGCTGGACGGCGAGCCACTCACTATAGAGAGGGGGCGATGCGGCCTTCGACCTCATCGCGCTCGGCGCTCTCGCGCACGCTCTCGCTGCGCGCCCCGATCGAGACCGATGGTCGATCGCGACCGGCGTCGTCGCAGTCGTCGCGCCCGACAAGCTCGCGATGGCCCTCCGCACGCGCACCGGGCGGATTCACCTCGCCACCGTCGCGGTATCGCTGCTGCTCTGGATGTCGCGCGACGAGGAAAGCCGAGCCGCGATGTGCTCGACGTCCTCGATACCGTAGGGGCGATCGGGCTCTGCCTCGGCTGGACGCTCATGATCGCGCGGCAGAGCATCGTCAACCTCCGGCCCGAATCGATCGCGCTCCTCGCATGCACCTACACGCTCGTGTTCCGGCGCGCTCTCGTTCGCTCCGCTCGTTCCGGTGACGCTCGGCCTCTATCCGTCGGGCACCCCGGACAACATGCCGCTACCGCCCGTCGCGTACGTCGCGCTCGACGATCGCGGCGCCGTCTAACGCATCAGAACGCGTACGACCAGGAGTACGGCAGGCACTTGTCTGCGGTCTGGCTGATCTTGATGAAGAGCTGCGCCGAGTCGTTGGTGCCGCCGCAGTTCCAGGTCGGCGTCACCGACGCCGGGCCCGTGGCGCAGCAGCCGTCGATGCCGATGTCGCTCTTCTTCGCTACGGCGGGCGCCGAGCACGTGACGCCCGACGATCCGGACGGGCACTTCGCGAAGACGCACATCTCCACGCCGCTCGACGTTGCCTGGATGTCGGGCTGGAGCAGGTGGAAGCTCGTGTCGGCCACGTTCAGTCGGTAGAAGTCGACGTCGATCGAGCCGTTGAGGACGCCGCTCACGCTGATGGCGGTGTTCTGCGAGTCGCTCGTGTCGGGCAATGCCTTCGCGGTGTTCTCGGCGCCGCCGGGATCGCCGTTGTCG